>CAZNQT010000229.1:0-7645 GCA_964574885.1 uncultured Pirellulales bacterium | reverse complement strand
TGCTGCTGCGTCGTCCGCCGGGCCGGGAGGCGTATCCGGGCGATGTGTTCTATCTGCACAGCCGGTTGCTGGAGCGGGCGGTAAAACTCAGCGACGAAAGAGGCGGCGGCTCGCTGACGGCGTTGCCGATCGTGGAGACGCTGGAAGGGGAGGTGTCGGCGTACATTCCGACGAACGTGATTTCAATTACCGACGGTCAGATTTACCTGCGGCCGGACCTGTTTTTTGCCGGGGTTCGTCCAGCGGTCGATGTGGGGATCAGCGTCAGTCGCGTCGGCGGCAAAGCGCAGGTCCAGGCGATGAAGGGGATCGCGGGCATGCTGCGGCTGGACCTGGCGGCGTTTCGGGAACTGGAAGCGTTCGCTCAGTTGGGCACCGATCTCGATAAAGCAACGCAGGCGCAACTCGATCGGGGGTATCGGATGGTGGAGATTTTGAAGCAACCGCAGTATCAGCCGATGGAGGTGTTCGATCAGGTGGTCAGTATCTTTGCGGGCGCCTCGGGCCTGCTGGATGATGTCGATGTTAGAGAAGTTGCGGAATTTGAAACCCGGATGCACGAATACCTCCGGGCCAACCAAGCAGACTTGATGGCCGAGCTTCGTAACAAGAAAGAATTGGACGACGAAATAAAAAAACGACTCAAAGATGCGATAAAAACATTCAAGGAAAGTTTTGTTAATAAATAAAACCGTAAACTTTTTAGGGAACACATGGCTACAACGCGTGAAATCGTAAAGCGTCGTCGCTCGGTGGCGAACATACGTAAGATCACCAAGACGATGGAGATGATTGCGACGGCGAAGTTTCGTCGGGCGATGAATCGCGCGGTCGGTTCGAAGCCTTATACGGAAAAGATCGCCGAGTTGGTTTCGACGTTAAGGGCCGGCGCCGGGACGGTGATTCATCCGTTGATGGAGGAACATACGGAATCGAGTCGCGTGGTGCTGTTGGTATTAACGAGCAATCGGGGGCTCTGCGGAGGGTATAACGGCAATATCATTCGCCTGGCCAATCAACAGATCCAGCAGCTTACCCATAGTCATAGTACGATGGATATCGATTTGCGGGTATCCGGAAAAAAAGGCATTTCCGCCTTACGATATGCCGGTCACGAAATTTATCATAGCTACACAGAATTTGATGATAAAATCACGTTCGCTCAGGTAGAAGAGTTCGCGGACGAACTCATAGACCTATACGGCCATAAACAGATTGACGGCGTCCGCGTTGTGTTTACGCGATTTATCTCTTCGGCGCGCCATTATGCGGACGTGCTGGATCTGCTGCCGATCCGGGCTCCGGCCCCGGAAGAGATCGACGAGGAAATGTCGGACTTCAACATCGAGGAATATCTTTTCTCGCCCACGATGGAGGAAATTCTGAGTGAGTTGGTTCCGGTTGCGGTCAAAACGGAATTATTCCAGTGCTTTATGGACGCCGTGGTCAGTGAGCAGGTGGCGCGGATGAGCGCGATGAAGGCCGCCACGGATAACGCCCAACAGATGATCCAGGCGTTGACGAGGCAATACAACCGGGCGCGCCAAACTCAAATCACCGGCGAGTTGTTGGATATTATTGGTGGAGCGGAAGCGTTGAAGTAAAATGACGAATAACGAAACCAGAATGACGAATCAATGACGAATGACGAAATAAATAATGTAGGGTGGGCAGTGTACACCGAAAAAAATGGTGGGCAGTGCCCACCCTACAGGTTGCGGAGTGCGTAATGAATAAAGGCAAAGTGATTCAGGTGATCGGCAGTACGTTTGATGCGGAATTTCCGGAAGAGCATCTGCCGTCGATTTATAACGCATTAAAGATCCAGGGCGAACGCAAAGGTCATTCAATCGACCTGACGGGCGAGGTGCACCAGCATCTGGGCGGGGGCAAGATTCGAGCGGTGGCCTTGGGATCGACCGACGGCGTGGCCCGGGGGATGGAGGTCTGGGACACCAAAGGGCCGGTGCAGGTGCCGGTCGGACCGGAAACGCTGGGTCGGGTGTTCAACCTGTTGGGAGAACCGATCGACAATCGCGGTCCGATCGAGGCCAAGGAACACCGTCCGATACACCGGGAGCCGCCTGATTTTACGGATCTCTCGCCCAAGACAGAGATGTTTGAGACGGGGATTAAAGTGATCGACCTGCTGTGTCCGCTGGTACGCGGCGGCAAGGCGGGCTTGTTCGGCGGCGCCGGCGTCGGCAAAACGGTGATCATTCAGGAACTGATCGCACGTCTGGCGCGATTTCATGAAGGGTATTCCTGCTTTGCCGGAGTGGGCGAGCGAACCCGCGAGGGGAACGACCTGTGGCTGGAGATGCAGGAAGCCAAGATCGGCGACACGGGGAAAAGCGTACTCGATCAGACGGTGATGGTGTTCGGCCAGATGAACGAACCGCCGGGCGCCCGTCTGCGGGTGGCGCTGTCGGCGTTAACGATGGCGGAATATTTCCGCGATCAAACCGGCGCCGATACGCTGCTGTTTATCGATAATATCTTTCGATTCTCGCAAGCCGGCTCGGAAGTGTCGGCCCTGTTGGGTCGCATGCCCTCGGCGGTGGGATACCAGCCGACGCTGGGTACGGAAATGGGGGAACTGCAGGAGCGCATTACCTCGTCGGATCAGGGCGCGGTCACGTCGATCCAGGCGGTGTATGTGCCGGCGGACGATTATACCGATCCGGCGCCGGCGACGACGTTTACGCATCTGGATTCGTCGGTGAACCTGCAGCGTTCCATTTCCGAAAAGGGGATCTACCCGGCAGTGGATCCGCTGGAATCGACCAGCCGGATTCTCGATCCGAATATGGTCGGCGAACGGCATTATAAAATTGCCCGGCGGGTACAGGAGTACTTGCAGCGTTACAAAGACCTGCAGGACATTATCGCGATTCTGGGCGTGGATGAACTGAGCGAAGAGGATAAACTGATTGTCGCCCGGGCCCGTAAGATCGAGCGTTTCCTTTCGCAGCCGTTCCTGGTCGCCGAAACCTTCACCGGTCTGCCGGGCAACTATACCAAACTGGAAGATACGATCCGCAGTTTTGAAGAACTCTGCGACGGAAAATGGGATCAATTACCGGAATCAGCGTTTATGTACGTGGGAACGGTTGAGGAAGCGCACCAGAGAGCCCAAGGCATGGCCGCTGAGGGCGCGTAGGTAGAAATGAAAAATGCAAAATTAAGTAAGTATTCAGCTATATGCAATAAAATGTTTAAACGACCTTGGTGACACCGCCAAGCGACCAACGGGAGCTTGGGGGTGGTCGCAGTAGAACCATCCACCCCCAAGCTCGAAGACTCGCTTGGCGGTGCCACCCATCGCATAGGAAATAATGATGGCTGAGACAACTATACTTCGTTGTGTGGTAATTACACCGGAACAACAAGCCGTCGATGCCGAAGCGACGGACGTGGTTCTACCGGCGCATGACGGACTGCTGGGCGTCCTGCCGGGTCACGCTCCGTTCCTCTGTAAACTCGGGGCAGGACTGTTGCGCTATCGGGATCCGCAGAGTCATGAACACGCAGTATTCCTGGAAAAGGGATTCGGCCATATCCGCCATAATGAAGTGTGTATTCTAACCCCAAACGTCGTTACGGAAGACGACATCGACGCCGCCAAAGCCAACGAGCAATTACATCAGGCCCAGGCGTTGCCGACGTCCACGACCGAAGAGGTACAAACCCGCAATGAAGCCATCCAACGCGCTAAATATCTCCAGCAACTCACCAGCTACCCCACGTCTTAAGATCATATTTATCCCACGACAACTGTATCCTGTACGGATTCCTGCCATCGGCGGATTTTTTTTGTGAGTCGGTTGATTACGTCTTGGTGTTGGCCGGAATCGTACAGATTGGTCGTCTCGCCGGGATCATCGTTGAGATCGAATAACTGACATTTCTCAACGTCGCTCAAACACAGTTTCCAGCCATTGGGAGTTATGACCGTGCGGGTATGCTCGTTTTCGACGCGTTTCAGTTGGTCTTTCAAAGCCAGTTTCGTTCCGCCTTTTTTGACTTTAAGGGCGCCGCTTTTCGGATTCCATTGGATAAAAACGTCGCGGGGAGCCGGACGACCGCTTTTGATTGGGGGAACGAGACTTCGTCCTGGAAATTTCTTCTCGTCGGGTTTGCCCATGAGTTCCAATAGAGTCGGAACCAGGTCAATATGACTGAATCGTCCTTTCATGACTTGCTGCTGCTTCGTCAGCCAGGGGATTCTCATCAACCAGGGGACCTTGACGGCCTCTCCGTACATCACGCTTTTTTCCACCAGTTGGTGCGCACCCATCATATCGCCGTGATCGCTGGTGTAGACGACGATAGTGTTGTCCGCCAATCCCAATATTTCCAGCGTTTGTAAAATTGCCCCGACGCTGCGATCCACCTGAGTTACCAGACCCCAGTATCTTCCGATCAGTTGGCGATACTCGTTTTCGCCGGGTCCATAGTGTTTAATACAAGCCTCCCGCTTGACTCGATAACGCAGCGGTTCATTTGCTTCCAGTGGATCGTGAAAGTTGGATGGCAAAATTACTTCCTTTGGATCGTGCTCGTTATCCAGCGGGCCAAAGAACGGCATATGCGGTTCCAGAAAATTAACATAGAGTATAAACGGTTCGTTCCGATGGCGGCGCAGGAAATCGCAGGCCTTGATTTCCAGGAACTTCGGTTTACAATGTTCGATCGGGCGCCGGGCGGCAAAGGACCGACTGAACCGCCCGCCGCTGTCAGGTTGGTAGCCCTTTTCCAGCAGAAAATGATGATAATCGCTCCTCTGTTTACGGTCGCGGTCTTTACTATAATACCGCGAATACCCATCCTCGATGGAAATCCACTCTTCAAATCCATGCTGAGCGAAGATTTCATCGCCGAGGTGCCATTTCCCCATATACGCCGTGCGATAATCCGAGTCGTTTATCAGCTCCGGAAAGCAGGGCGTTTCTCTTTTCAGAGGGATATTGTTCATCGTGCAACCGCTGGTGTGTGGCCACAAACCCGTCAGCACCGTCGAGCGCGATGGTGTACAGACCGGCTGCGTCACATACGCGTTCTCAAACACGATGCTTTCCCGGGCCAGCGTATTCAGGTTCGGCGCGTGAATCTTCCCATTCCCGTAGGCCGCCATCGTGTCGGCACGCTGTTCATCTGTCCAGATAAATAATAAATTGGGTTTTCGTTGTAGCGACGCAGCCTGGACGCCTCGTCCCAGCGCCGTCGTCAAGCCGAAGGCGGCTGTATTCCGGATAAAGCGGCGTCGATTCATTCTATTCATGGCGTCATTCCTTTTTCGGGGAGGGCGGTTTCTTACTCGGATTCGGCGGTCTGCGCGGGAGTGGTTTAGGTTTAGGCAGTGGCCGACGATTGATCACGACCGCACAGTTGGCTTTGGCAAAATAGTCCCGATCGAGATAGTTTGCATTCGGCGGCGCCTTATCCAATGGGTAAATCTCTACATCCCCTCTGGTATAGGGAATGACGAGCCGAAAATTCATACGATAATGGGTATAGAATTTAGTGTGGTACCCGTAATAGCCAAACGGGAGTCGCCAGGCGGCGCGTTCCGGATGAAAGGCAATGATCCACGTTTTGGTCGGATCCAGCTCTTTTAATTTCCGCAACAATGGCCGGGAGATCGACGCACCCCGGGAATAACTATAATAGGGCGAAACCGGATTTCGCGCCAGAAGGATTATCATCCCGCAAAAACACACTCCCGTAAGCACGTGTCGCCATACTGGTTTGGGCACGCAACCGAGCCAGCGATCCGCCAGAATCGCTCCCGAGAGAATCATTAACGGAATAAAATGAACGTTATTGCGCACCAAGCCAATACTTTTATCAAGGATCAATCCGTAAAATATAGTGATCAACCAGCAAAAAACCGTCACGATCAGGATGAGATTTCGGGCCAAATGGATCTGAAAAACAGATTGCCAAACCAGGACAATCGCGGAGAAGAAAATACTTAAAATTAATATCGTTTTGTAAGCGCCCGTACCCAAATTGATCTCGCGAAGCACTCCCCAGAAGATAAGCGTCAACCAGCACCCCCCGGCGACTAAAAGCATGAGATGCCTGAACTCGGCCCGGGTCCAGAATGATTTTGCCGCGTTATGGCGCACGGTTCGCACGAATCGATAGAAGCAGACGCCGGCAGCTACGCCCATCAGAATCAGCGCGATCCCCCAGCCGTATCGTTCCCAACTGAGCCGACCTTGAAATACCTGTACCAGAAATACCCGGCGAAATAATCCCACGAACGTAGGCCAGCCGTGCCATTCCTTACTGATCTTCAGGTATTCGGAATTTTCAAATATTTTATCGTAAACCTTATGATAAAGCAGGAACACTAAAACAAACGTGATCAGAGCCGTGGTAACGCCGGTGTACACGATAGGCTGCCAACGGTTCCGGGCGTCGCGGTATATCCGGGGTGCATAAAAGCAAACAAACGTCAAATTCATAGCGGCGATCAACAAAACGCTGGAAAGTAACGCCCCCAGCGACAGAAAATTCAACAGGCTGAACGCCAGCGCCGGTATCCAGAAATTACGCATGTGAATTTTATGTTCCAGTAAAAACAGAATCAGAGCGAACTGCAGCATCATAACCGCCAGCATATACGCATACCCGCGGGCATAATACGTATAATCGAAGACGACCGGTATAAACGAAATCCACACCAGCGCCGCTACCCGCAGGGCGTTTGAGGAAATCGTTTTATAGATCACGTACGCCAGCGAAAGAGAAAACAGTATCCCGGAGCTCAGTGAAAAAATCCGCACGAAATGAATATAAGACCCAAATAAGGTATAGCCGAAATAGACAAACACGGAATTGAGAATGTGGTTGTTGGTGCTTTTGAAAGAGCCGACGGCTTCCTGGAAGCTGTGTCCGTAATCCTGAAACGTTAAGACCTCGTCATAGATCAGACCGGTGTAATCCGCCTTGTAAATCTTCAGCCCGAGGGAAAACAGCAATACGAGAAGAAATAATATTATCCAGGCCCGACGGCTCCACACCAACAAACGATCCGGTTTTGAAAGCGTTTGAAGTTCGACTTTCGGTTTTGGCTTTACCTTGCGTCTTTTCGTATTTTTCATTCTGGGCTGTGATATAAACGATGCTTATGAATATATTCCGCTACTGGTGTCGGGACCAGGTAACGAATGGATTGGCCTTGACGTACGCGGTCGCGAATCTCCGTCGAGGAAATCTCAATCTGAGGAATGTGGAGAATATGTTGACCAATTCGGCGAATCTGATCTTCCTCCAAAACGCCTTCTAAAGCCGACAGATCGTCGGTCTCGGCTCCCGGTCGAGCCGCCGTGACGATCGTACATTCATCCACTAACTGCTTCACTTCATGCCAACCCGCCAACTCCGGCAGACTGTCGGCGCCGATCAACCAGTATAATTTGATATCGTCCGGGTAAAGCCGGCGAATATGCCGCACCGTATCCAGCGTATAGCTCGGCCCCTCACGTTGTAGTTCGCAATCCGACACTTCGAATACATCTTCACCCTCGACCGCCCGTTGTGCCATCTGCATCCGACCCGAGGCCGCCGTCACCTGATTACCCACCTTGTGCGGCGGTACTGCCGACGGAATTAATTCCACCCGCGCCACACC
>CAZNQT010000228.1:0-7653 GCA_964574885.1 uncultured Pirellulales bacterium | reverse complement strand
CCGTCAATCCGCAACGCCTCACTCATCAACGTTAAATTCGATTGAAAGGCCCCCCCGGCCACCGGCAGACACGGCGGATGGATCTGGGTAAAACACGGCATCGCGAAAAACGCCCCTTTCTTGTACGCCTGCCAGATGCCCGATATGTTGCTCGATTTGGCGTTGCTGGAGAGATAAAACACATTGGCATAGCCGCCGCTGGCCAACACAACGGCATCGGCGGCGTACGCTTCTATCTTACCGCTGAACAGGTCCCGGACGATAATACCCGCGGCCTGGGAGTCGATGACGACTATATCCAGCATCTCCGCTCGGTTATGCACCTCCACGTTGCCCCTATAGACCTGCTTCATTAAGGCGCCGTAGGCACCCAGGAGCAACTGCTGGCCGGTCTGTCCGCGGGCATAAAACGTGCGGGAGACCTGCGCCCCACCGAAGGAACGATTGGCCAGGTACCCGCTGTACTCGCGATTAAACGGCACTCCCTGAGCCACACATTGATCGATGATCTGATTGCTGACCTGAGCCAGGCGATATACGTTCCCTTCCCGCGAGCGGAAATCCCCGCCTTTAATGGTATCCTGGAACAAACGTTGGATGCTGTCGCCATCGTTGGGATAGTTTTTAGCGGCATTTATCCCCCCCTGCGCCGCAATGGCATGCGATCGACGCGCCGAATCGTTGATGCAAAAGATTTTTACGTTATACCCTAACTCCGCCAGGGTCGCGCCGGCGGAACTGCCGGCCAGACCGGTACCAACAACAATGATATTGAATTTCCGCTTATTGGCAGGACTGACCAGCGTACATTCCTTCTGGTGCCGCGTCCATTTATCTCGCAGCGGTCCTGCCGGTACTTTTGCATCCAGTGGTTTCAACATAATATTTTTACGGTTTCACAATACCCGTGCCGATTAAAACCGGAACGGTGATATACAAAAGGGCCACGATGAATCCGATCAACCAACTCACCAAACGTATCGCCGGCATATACCGTAGATCGCCCAGACCGAAGGTCTGTACCGCGCCCTGGATCGCATGCGTCAGGTGAAATCCCAACGCCAGCATCGCCACCACATACGCCGTCGAATGCAGCGGATCCCGAAACGAGTTATAGACCACGCCGTATAATCCGTAATCCTGCCCGTCGATGGCGCTGCGGGCGCCGAAATTGGCAAAGGCGAAATCCCAGACATGCAGGAGTACGAACAGCAGGATCGCCGGGCCGGTAAACGGCATCAGGCGAGACCCCCAGGTTCGCGGGCCCACCGCACGATAGACCGCATAGCGCTGCCCTCGGGCGCGTAGATTCTCAAAAACCAGCGTACCGGTAAAAAAAATATGTACCGCCGCCAGAAACACCAAGCCGGCTTCGATGAAATACAGCCAGGGCCGCAATTTCTTCAGGACGGCAGCATACCCGTTAAACTTCTCCGGTCCACTGAAAATATACATATTCCCCGCCAGATGTAAAAACACAAAGGCTAAAAGCAGAACCCCCGTAGCCGCGACGATTTGTTTCCGCGCGATCGATCGTCTGGGAAAGACACTTATTCGTCTCATACGGTCCCTGCTCCCGTGGCTATCAAGGCATTGCCCCACTTGAGGGGAAACGGTCCTGGGCCGGAATTCGGCTTTTATTGTTGGCCCTTCGCGGGTATTATAAGAGACATAGTACGAATAATTCAAGTAAAGTTAAAAAAGGAATATCGATGAAATTTACTACCATAAATCCAGCAACCGAAGAGAAAATTGAGGAATATGAAGTCTGGTCCCAGGGAAAAATCGTATCGACGGTGGAAAAGACGCGCCAGGCCTTCATTTCCTGGCGCCAAAGATCTATACCGGAGCGAACGGACTGTCTCCGCAGATTGGCCCAGGTTCTACGTCGTAACCTAGAGCGTTATGCCCAAATTATTACTACCGAGATGGGCAAACCCATCAAGCAGAGCCGGGGCGAAGTGGAAAAATGCGCCTGGGCAGCGGAGGTCTATGCCGACAAAGGCGCCAATTGGCTGGCGGAGGAGATTCTAAAGGCGGATGGGAAATCGCACCGCGTGGTTTTCCAGCCTTTGGGGGTGATCCTGTCCATTATGCCCTGGAATTTCCCCTTCTGGCAAGCCTTTCGGTTCGGGATTCCCACTATCCTCGCCGGCAACGTCTCGATACTGAAACACGCGGAAAATGTAACTCAGTGCGCCTTCGCGATTGAGGAAGCCTTCGCCGAGGCAGAGTTTGGGGCTGATGTGTATCGTGCGGTACTGGCCAACCACGAAGCAACAGGAGAACTGATCAAATCCGATCTCATAGCCGGGGTTTCGCTTACCGGCAGTACCCGGGCCGGCAGCATCGTGGGCCAAACCGCCGGGTCGGCTCTTAAGAAACACGTCCTGGAATTGGGTGGTTCCGACGCCTTTATTGTCCTGGAGGATGCGAACCCGGATTTCGTCGGCCCCGCAGCCATACTGGGTCGGATGCAGAACACCGGTCAAAGCTGTATCGCCGCCAAACGATTCATCGTGTATGAAAGCATCGCGGCAAAATTTATCCAGACATTTCGGGAGCGGGCAGAACACATGATCGTCGGCGATCCAATGGCTGAAAATACCGAATTGGGACCGCTGGTCAATGAACGCGCGCTCGAAGAAATTGAGTCCCAGGTCCGCGAATCAGTCGCGCAGGGCGCTAAGCTCGTCACCGGCGGCAAACGACTTGACGGCAGAGGCTATTTCTATGCGCCTACGATCCTGTCGGAATGCACGCCGGAAATGCGCTGTATGCAGGAAGAGATATTCGGTCCGGTGGCGGCGGTGGCGACGGTCAAGAACGACGAGGAGGCCATTCGGATCGCGAACCAGTCGGACTTCGGCCTCGGCGCCAGTATCTGGACGCAGGATCTGGACCGCGCCCAACAGATCGGCGAACAGCTCGAGGCCGGTTGTATATTTATCAACAGCATTGTCAAATCCGATCCTCGAATTCCTTTCGGCGGCGTGAAAAAGAGCGGGATCGGCCGAGAACTATCCAAATACGGCCTGCGCGAATTTGTCAACGTCAAAGCCATAAATGTGTACGAACATAAATAGTGTATAGATTGGGTGGCATACCTATGCGAAGCTTAGGCATGTTGAACCACCATTTTAAGGACAATTCTACATGAACGCAGCGGACCTGTTTATTAAATGTCTGGAGACGGAAGGCGTCGAAACCATTTTCGGCGTGGCGGGCGAGGAAAACCTGCACCTGCTGGAAAGCATCCGCAAATCCAAGATACGGTATATTACGACCCGTCACGAACAGGCGGCCGCCTTTATGGCAGCAACCTACGGTCGTCTTACCGGTAGAGTAGGCGTGTGTCTTTCCACGCTCGGGCCCGGGGCAACGAATCTCGTCACCGGCGTCGCCCACGCGTTGCTGGGGGGCTTTCCCATGCTGGCGATCACCGGTCAAAAAGCGATCCGCCATAACTGGCAGGCCGATTTTCAGGTGCTCGACGTCGTCAGTATGATGCAACATCTGACCAAGCGATCCATCCAGATTAAAGATCCCGAATCCATCCCGAAGGAAATCCGCTGCATGTTCAAACACGCGGCCATGGAACGCCTGGGCCCCTGTCACATCGAACTGCCGGAAGACGTGGCCGAAGAAGACGTGAACGAAAAATTCCAGCCTCACGAACCGGTTCCCGTCATCCGTCCGGTTCCTCATGCCGATGCGATCGAAAAAGCGACGAAGTTAATTCAGCAGGCCAAACATCCCCTCATCATCATCTCCAGTCGCGCCCAGCAATATGACGCCGCCCAGACGCTGCGTCGGTTCTGCGATGCCACCAACATCTACGCCGTCCACACGCAGCTCGGCAAGGGCATCCTGGGCGATAAGCATATCAATTCTCTCTACGCCTTCGGGATTCATAAACACGATTTTGTGAACTGTGCCGTCGATTACGCGGATCTCTTAATCACCGTGGGCTATAATACCGTTGAGTTTCCCCCCAGCGTCTGGAACAAAGACCTGAAAAAGAAAATCCTCGACATAAACTACACGCCCACGTTCCAGGATATCTATAGTCCACCGATCTGCGAAGTTATCGGCGATATCGGCGCCGCGTTGCGCTGCATTCTGAGCCAACTGAAACCCTACACCTACCATGGGACGTATTTTCCGGATTTAAAACAGAAGCTGAAACATATTCTCTTTGAGGAAGGGGCCGCCGAAAACGCGCTCAAGCCCCGCCGTATCGTGGCGGACTGTCGCAAGGTCATGCAGCCCGGAGATGTACTCTGCCTGGATAACGGCATTTACAAACTCTGGTTCGCCCGACACTATCCCACGTATGAACCCGAATCCTTCCTCGTGGATAACGCCCTGGCGTCGATGGGGGCCGGATTACCCATGGCCATCACCGCGAAAATGGTGTATCCGAAAAAACGGGTGCTCGCCGTCTGCGGCGACGGCGGCTTTATGATGAACAGTCAGGAACTCGAAACCGCCGTGCGGCTCGGACTCAATGTTGTGATATTGCTTCTCAACGACAACGGATTCGGATTTATCAAGTGGAAACAACAAACCCACGGATTTGCAAACTTCGGCCTGGATTACGGCAATCCCGATTTCGTCCGCTATGCGCAAAGCTACGGCGCCGTCGGCCTCAGAGTCAATCAGCCGGAAGATCTTATCCCGAGCCTGGAACAGGCCTTTAACGAAAAAGGCCCCGTCCTGATCGAATGCCCCATCGACTATTCGGAAAACGCCACCACCTGGGGCGAAACTCTCGATTGCGTCGAAAAGCCTGTTGCTTAAACCAGCACATCAAGCAAGGCTTCTCACCACTAAGATCACCGATATCATTATGTTAGTTTCATTTATTTTATATTTCATGAAAGTGATGGGATAAAAACACTGCGGCGTGAGCATCATCAATTGCGCGATAAGCAATCCCGCCGTCACGGGAATGACATGGTTTTATTAGCGTGCCTGACTCAAAATGAAAGCGGCAGGTTACAGACCGAGAGCACTGAGGGCATTGACTGCGGCATACAAAAACCAGCATCCAAAAATCAACGCCACAATGGTGACGAGCAACAAGTTTCTTAAATTCCTTTTGCCCATTATCTGTCTCCGAAGGACAATAATTTAGTGGCACAGGTATAAGGAGCAAAGGGAATGCCAAGACCGATTCGGTGTGAGTGGATTTTGTAAGTGTTGCCAAGACAAAGGATTATAAAACGATGGTTTTCTCCGACGGTCTATTTCGGTAGAATTCGCGTTTATATATTTCAAATTACGTTGCGTTTGATAACCTCAGGGACCGATAATCACCGTTCGATCATCGCCCACCCCCAAGCTCGCGGACTCGCATGGCGGTGCCATCCATCGATAATCACCTTCCGATATTATGAGGAAAGATAGGAATGAAGCGGTCGTCATGTTATGATATCGGGGGATAACCAGAACTAACCATAAGGATACCACAATGAAAGTTGATACACACAGAACACGAGATTTATCGGCCATACTTGTTTGCTCTTGGTTTTTACTGTCACTGATTGCGGCGCGGAGCATGGCCTGTTTTTCCATCGTGGCAGGTAAGGATGCATCTGAGGACGGGTCCGTCATCATGGCTCATAATGAAGACGACGATGCGCCTCAGATTGTGAACCATCGCAAGATCCCCCGTCAGCATCACCAGCCCGGCGAGAAAGTGCGACTACGAAACGGCGGCGAACTGGATCAGTTGGAATGGACGTGGGGTTATTTATGGTCGGAAATGCCGGGGATGCAATTTTCGGATAGCTATGTGAACGAATGGGGCGTGTGTATCACCAGCGACAATTGTCCCTCCCGGGAAGATAAGCCTGAGCTGACGGACGGAGGCATCGGTTATATGCTGCGTCGGCTGGTAGCGGAGCGTGCCAGGACGGCGCGGGAAGGAGTGAAACTGGCCGGCACTCTCGTGGATCGCTTCGGATATATTGATTCCGGTCGAACCTATATTATCAGCGATCCGGAGGAAGGCTGGTTCTTTTGCGTGGTTCAGGGGAAACACTGGCTGGCGTGTCGGGTAGCGGACAACGAAGTGGCCATGGTCGCTAATACCTACACCGTACGTCTGGTGAATCTATCGGATACGAAAAATGTTCTAGCCTCGAAAGATATCATAACCTATGCGATCCAACGCGGCTGGTATGATCCGCAAAACGATGGTCCTTTTGATTTTGCGTCGGCGTATGCGAATCCTCAAGTTGCGACCAAGCCGTCCAATTTGGGCCGACGTTGGCAAGGGCTGGGTTACGTCGCTGCCAAACCAATCGAATACGGTTCGGATCTGCCATTTTCCCTGCCGCCGAAAAAACAGCCAACTCTCCGTGACATTATGCAAATTTTACGACACGCACGAGATGTAACGGGTGATCCGACTTCAACATCAGCAGGATGTCCACCGGCAGGGAGTTGTCAAATTTGCAGTGATGCCACGCAAACCAGTTTTGTAGTGCAGTTACGCCGGGAACCGCCGCGGGAGATAGGCATCGTGTACTGGACGTGCCTGGGGCCGCCGGAGACGTCGTTTTTTATTCCGTTTCACCTGGGGATTACAAATTTCCCCGCCGGATATGCAGGTCCCTCCGAAAGACCATCTAAGGAATTCTATCAAGCAAAGATACATGCCCCGTTTCGAGCCGATCCACTGCACGCCTTCTGGACGTTTTCCAATTTTCGTGAAAAGGTGCGTCAAATGCCGGATGAATCGGTGGAACGAATATCGCGAGAGGCCCGGCGTATAGAGCAAACGGCTCAGCAACTCCAAGGTCCCATCGAACAAGCGGCCCGGCAACTCTATCGGAAGGACAAAGCGGCTGCGACAGAACTACTGACTAACTTCTCTTATGGAATTTATATGTCAAGCCTGGAGGCCATGACGAAACTGTTGGCCCGGGAAGCGGACCAAAATCGGAAGCACTCCACATCCGCGGCCATCCATGAAAACACCCTGACTCTGGATTCCCATGTGGATACCCGTGAAGGAGTCTATGCCACAGCCGAACTCGATCCCGGGATCGATCATCCCGAATTAAAATGTGATCTGGTCAAAATGGAGCAAGGCGGAATAGACGCCGTTGTTCTAGCAGTGTATGTCGGTCAAACGTCCGAGCTGAATGAATCAGGCTACCGCGATGCCCGCCGGATTGCCGCAGACAAGTTTGCCGCCATCCACCGCCTCACCGAGACGATGTATCCGCAGTGCTGCGAACTAGCCTGCTGTGCCGACGATGTGGAGCGCATCGTTCAGGGCGGTAAAAAGGCGATTATGATCGGTATCGAAAATGGTTTTCCCATCGGTGAAGACCTCGACATGCTGAATCACTACTACGATCTGGGGGCCCGCTATGTAACGCTTTGCCATATTCGCCACAACCAGATCTGTGATTCTTCCAGTCCGTCGCAGCCTTTGCATCACGGACTGAGCGAGTTTGGCAGGAAGGTGGTCGCACGTATGAATCAGTTGGGGATGATGTGTGACGCCTCGCACATTTCGGAAGCATCGTTCTATGACCTGCTGGCGGCTACAAAGGCTCCGATCATTGCCTCACACTCAGGCTGCGTTGCCGTGCACTCCCATGACCGTAATCTGACCGACGATCAATTGCGAGC
>CAZNQT010000227.1:0-7683 GCA_964574885.1 uncultured Pirellulales bacterium | reverse complement strand
TGGCTACCCGGTCCTGATCGACGCCACCCATTCGACCCAGCAGCCGGGCGGCCTGGGTTCCGCCTCGGGAGGTTCCCCGGATCTGGCCCCCATAATCGCCCGGGCGGCCGTCGCCGCCGGCACCGATGGCCTGTTCATCGAGACCCACCCCCATCCCGCCAAGGCCCGATCCGATGCCGCCTCTATGCTGCCTCTGGATGCACTCGAAAAACTGCTGACCCTCTGTCGAGATATTTATTTAACGGTAAACCCTTGATATTACTAGAGTTATATGGAAAGCGTTTAAGCAGTATAGGCATGTAAGGCTGTTTTACAAAACAAACCCAATTTGGAGGATTGCTATGGCGAACAAAATCATGATCCTGACCAGCTCTCCACGCAAACACGGAAATACCAATACTGTCGTCCAGTGGGTCATCGAAGGCGCCCAGTCGGCGGGGGGCGAGGTGGACTGCGTTGACGTGGCGAACCTGAAACACAAGTTCAACGGCTGTATCGCCTGCTACGGCTGCCAGCAGTCGGATAAGTACGAATGCGTGGTGGAGGACGAGACCGCAGACCTGCTCAAACGCTTGTTGGACTATGAGACGCTGATATTCGCGACTCCGGTCTTTTTCTTCGGGCCCAACGCCCAGTTGAAACTGGTGCTGGATCGGATGCTGTGCCACGTGAAATTCGACCCGGAGACGCGCGAGCCGCGGTTGGCGGTGCAGGGCGGGACAGTCGGGTTGATCGCAACGGCGGGCGGCGAAGAAAACGACGGGCTGGGCCTGACGGACCAGATGTTCCGGACGATGGCACAGTTTGGTCACAACAGGTACGTATCGCTGCTGGCGCCGAAATCATCCACCGATCCGCGGGAAATCGCTGCCAACGCTAAACTTAAGGAAAAGGCACTGGCGTTCGGACGGGCGTTGGCGAATAGGTAGATGGGTGCATGAGTTAATGGGTATATGGACGAAAGAGGGGATTGTGTATGGATTTCCAGGAATAGCTGTCTATTATTCTGATAGTAGAAATAATAGAAAATCAAATGGGGATCTGACGACTGGGGGCGCTAAGTGCTTAATGGGTAAAGAGTTATAGTATAGATAGACGGGAGAAATGCCATGATGAAGATGAGAGCGAAAGTATGGATCAGCCTGGTATTGGTAGTGCTTATGCAGGCAGGGGTTACGGGTCTTTGGGCTCAGTCGTCCAAGCCCCTGACGGCGGATGAGCGGAATTTAGCGACCCAGATTAACAACATATTTCGTCGGGCGGTGGAGCAAGTGGGTCCGGCGGTGGTATCGATCCAGGTATATAAATCAGAGGCTCCGAACGACATGATCCATCAGGATTTGACCTACGGGTTAGGCAGCGGCTGTATTATCGACAAGCAGGGGTACGTGGTTACGAACAATCACGTGGTGGAGGATACGGATAAGGTGCGGGTAATCCTGGCGGACGGACGACAGTTTCTGGCGACGGAGAAGTATTTCGATCCGGATACGGATCTGGCGATCGTGAAGATCGATCCGAAGAATCCGTTGACGCATAAGGAGCTCAAGGATAAGGAGCTGCCGGCGGCGCGCTGGGGCGATTCGGGTCAGTTGCGGGTGGGAGATATGGTGCTGGCGATGGGGAATCCGTTCGGTCTGGATCAGACGATCACGTCGGGGATTGTGAGTTATCTAGGGCGGCAGACGCGAATCTTAGGCAAGTGGGGCTATGAGGATTTCATTCAGACGGATGCCGCGATCAACAAAGGAAACAGCGGCGGTCCGTTGGTGAATTTATACGGCGAAGTGGTGGGTGTGAACTCGAATATTCTGACGCCGACGGGGATCTCGGCGGGATACGGATTTTCGATACCGAGCAAGATCGCCCGGATGGTGGCGGAGCAATTGATCAAAAATAAGGAAGTGGTTCGTGGTTGGCTGGGCGTGAAGATGATCGGTCTGGACGATGCGCGAGCGATCCCGGACGATCAGTTTTCCAAAGTAATGGAAAAACCACTGGTGGAAGCATTCCAGGCATTGCCCAAGAGTTTAAACGGGGTCTGGGTAACGGAGGTGCTGGCGAATTCGCCGGCGGCGAAAGGGGGAATGCAAAATAACGACGTGATTTTGAAGTTGGAGGGCCGCAAGATCGTCGATTCGAAGGAATTGCGGGATCGAATTGCGGCGTTGCCACCGGAGAAGAAGGTACGTATGGAGGTTTGGCGGGACGGGAAAACGAAGTCCCTGGAGATAACGCTGGGAGATCGTTCGGTGGCCCAGAAAAAGGAAGAAGAGAAAGAGCAGGTCGCCCAGCGGGAAGGGCAACGGGATTTACCGGGTCTGGAAGATTGGCCCGGATTTCCGGACCTGAACATACCCGATACGCCAAAGGAACCGGTCAAGCTGGGCGTGATCGTGCGCAGCCTCAACGAACAGACGGCTGAGCAATATGGTTTCGATAAGGATACCCAGGGTATCGTGATCACGCTAGTGTATTCGAATACGGTGGCGGAGGAGTCGGGCCTGAAAGCGGGAGATATTATACTGGAGGTTGACGGCAAGCAGATAAGCAGTACCAAGGAGTTGAAGGAGATCATTGCCGCAGCCGACCTGGACAAGGGGGTAAAGATGAAGATACGCAATCAGCAAGGAACGCGGACACGTATCATCAAACGGGGCGCGATTTGAGGGCGTGACCCCTGTGAAACCAATTAGCGGATAGCGCATAGCGCATAGGAATAAGTGATTAGCGGATAGTAAATAGAAGGCCCCCGGCACAGGTCCGGGGGCTAATCGGACATAGGAATCGGCAGGCAGGTATAGCCTTTTTTCATCCAGAGCAGATCGGGGTTTTCTTTTTGTTCGACGTGGCCAACGGTATGACCTGTCATGGTGCCCGGTTCGGCGGGCGGTGCGCTCATAGCTAACGTTCGCTTATCCTGCCATTTATGCATCTCTGCGTGGCCGTCGGCAAAGCCAAAAGCGCTTCTTTCATTGTGTCGAATCGCAATCGGGTCCTGCCAGGTCCATTTTGTCTGATCTTGCGGGTCGTAGATCTGCCAGGAGCGGGGGTTCCAGCCAACCTCGGTGTCCTCCTCGACAAAGACCATTTTTTCTTCCGGAAATTCAACCTGATCGTATTTTGTCGCCACCTTGTAATTACGTGAATCCACTTCCTGTCGATCCTGGCCATTCAGGCCGCCGACGATGGAGTAACTTAGATATGGATCGTTATTATAATCAAACCACTTATCGGCGGGACAATGATATGCTTCGATATTTTTCACATAAGGATACAATTTACTATTTCGAATATTGGTTTTCTGTCCCTCAATATCTATCGAATCACTCACCACCGGTTGAGGTATCCAGTCATACTCTGCCTGCCCGATATCGCCGCCAATGAGATCGCCTTTGTTTTCGTCGGCGTACATGTGCCAACTGTTAGTAAGATGCATTATATTACAAAGACATAAAGTACCGAGTGCAAGCCTTTTAGGTTGGCTTCTATGAGGTAGTAAAAGACAAAGCAGAATTGAGATAATAGCAAGAACAATTAAAAACTCTATTATAGTAAAACCGTTTTTCGTTCGCATGATACACCCTTTCGGATGAAGTTGGTCGGGATGTAGTTTATATAAGGGGGTGCAATATTGCAACCGGAAAATTTATGGCGCCCCTTCAGGGCTCAATAGATTTGGGAGTACGGGCGTTCAGGGCGTTGCCCTGGGTTATGCTATTAGGCCCCGTTGGGGCCGGCAAACAAGGAGAAAGTAAAGGTGTGCAAAGCACCGCCTACCTTATTAGGGATAAAGACAAATCAAGGGTAATGCGTTTTTCGCATTTTGGGCAACCATGCGGACGCTCCAGTTACAAATGGTGTGCCATGCACACCCTACCGGCTGCGTCAGAATATGCCACCCGACCATCCACCTCGTGGACTCGGTGGCTGCCACCCGGCGAGTAAGAATCCGAAGTTCGAAACTCGAAATTCGAAACAAATTCCAAGGCTCGAAAAACAAATTTTCAAAACGTACAGGCCCTGCAACGTAAAGTTGAGGTTTAGCCGAAGAAGAGATATCACCGCCGAGGGCGGGGGTGGAGTTTTATGGTGATTTGACATCGCCGGCAGTAGCCGTTATGCTACCGACGGTTAGGTACAAGCATGCCTACGCGGGCGATGCCTGTGATTGTAATTTCGCCGGTAGGGCGCTCGGCCGAGGATATAATATAGTATAATTGAGGTGAAATGGGACACGCATGGCGAAGGAAAAGAAACTAAAACAGAAAAAGAAAGAGGAACTAACCGAGCCCGAAGGGAAAGACGAGAACTCGTTTACGATCTGGCAGGTGAATACGGACGATATCGATCCGGATACGATCGACGTGACGTCGGAGATCATCGAGCTACCGAAGTCTTCGGCGGTCCGCAAAGCGGTAGGGAAGCAGGGCGCATCGAGTAAGGGGAAAGGTCCTGCGCGAGACAGGCGAGGTAAACCTGTAAAGAAGATCCCGGTGGCAACGACGGGTAAAGTGGGGGAGCCGGAGATTGATGAGTTAGAGGAGGAATTTGAGGTCGATGAGGGCGAACAACTGACGGTTCCGGAGGAGTTGGGGATTTTGGCACTTCGGAACGCGGTGGTGTTTCCGGGAACGGTGATTCCGCTGGCGGTGGGTCGTCCCCGGAGCCGACGTTTGCTGTCGGGAGTGCTCGGCGGTAAGGAGAAGGCCCGACCGGGAGAGAAAGTAATCGGGGTGCTCACCCAAAAGGAATCGTCGCTGGACGATCCGCGATTCGAAGATCTGTATCGGATGGGTACGGTGACGGCGGTCGTAAAGATGCTGAAGCAGCCGGACGGTCAGAACAGTCTGGTAGTGCACGGTCTGGTGCGTTTTCGGGTGAAAGAGTGGTTGGGGACGGAGCCGTATCTGCGGGCGCGGATTGAAGTCGTGACGCCGGAAACCAAGCCGAGTAAGGGTTTGGAGGCTTTGATGACGAGCGTGCGGCACTCGGCCCAAAAGATGGTGGCGCTCTCGCCGAATATTCCCGAGGAAGTTAAGGTCATCCTGGAAAATATCGATGATCCGGGGGCGTTGGCGGATTTTCTGGCGGCGAACATTAATATCCCCTCCGAGAAAAAACAGGAACTGTTGGAGACGATCGACGTAACGGAGCGATTGAAGAAATTGTCGGTGTCGCTGGCGGAGCAGATTCAGTTGCTGGAGATGAGTGCGAAGATCCAGCACCGGGTGAGTCAATCGATCGATAAGACGCAGCGGGAATATTTTCTGCAGGAGCAGCTCAAGGCGATTCAATCAGAGCTAGGGCAGACGGATCAGAAGTCGGCGGAGATATCGGAGTTGCAGAAGCAGATCGCGGAGGCGAAGATGCCGAAGAAGGTGGAGGCCGAGGCGCTGCGCGAACTGGATCGTTTGAAACAGATTCCGACGATGAGTCCGGAGTTTTCGGTACTGCGGAATTATCTGGAATGGCTCTGCGAACTGCCGTGGTCGAAAGACACGAAAGACAAGCTGGATTTGAAGCGGGCGCGTCGGATTTTAAATGCAGATCACTATGATTTGGCGAAGGTGAAGAAGCGGATCCTGGAATTTTTGGCGGTTCGGAAGCTGAATCCGTCGGGTCGCAGTCCGATCCTGTGTTTTGCGGGACCGCCGGGTGTGGGCAAGACGTCGCTGGGTCGGAGCATCGCGCGGAGTATGGGGCGCAAATTTATCCGGATATCGCTGGGGGGTATCCGGGACGAGGCGGATATTCGCGGCCACCGTCGGACGTACATCGGGGCGCTGCCGGGTCGGATACTCCAGGAGCTGCGGAAATGCGGGAGTAACAATCCGGTGTTTATGCTGGATGAACTGGACAAGATAGGTAATGATTTTCGGGGGGATCCGGCGTCGGCGTTGTTGGAAGTATTGGACCCGGAGCAGAACAACACGTTTACGGATCATTTTATCGATCAGCCGTTTGATTTGTCGAGGGTGATGTTCATCGGGACGGCGAATTACATGGGAACGGTGCCGCCGGCGTTGCGGGACCGAATTGAGGTATTGGAACTGCCGGGCTATACGGCGCAAGAAAAGCTGTCGATAGCGAAGAAATATCTGGCGCCTCGGCAGTTAAAGGAAAATGGTTTAACCTCAACGAATCTAACGATCAAGCCGGAGACGCTGGAAGCGCTGATTGAGTCCTATACGCGGGAAGCGGGAGTACGGGAGCTGGAGCGTCAGATCGCAGCGATCTGTCGAGCGATTGCGGCGGAGATTGCGGCGGGCGAGCGTCAGAAGGCGACGATTTCACCGCGACAATTACCGAAGCTGTTGGGGCCGCCGCTTTACGAATCCGAGCTGGCGCAGCGAACAAGTACGCCCGGGGTGGCGACGGGTCTGGCTTATACGCCGGTGGGGGGCGAGATTTTATTTATCGAATCGACCCTCACGGCCGGTACCGGTAAATTGATCCTGACGGGACAACTGGGGGAGGTGATGAAGGAAAGCGCGCAAGCGGCGTTGAGCGTACTGAAGAGTCTGGCCTTGAATAAGCGTAAGGGTAAACGTAACGGTCTGAAACTCGGCAGCGCACAAATCGAGCGTAAGCTGAGCGAGATGTTGGCCGATACGGACGGTCTGAAACAACAGGATATCCATATCCACGTACCGGCCGGCGCGGTTCCGAAAGACGGACCGTCGGCGGGTTTGGCGATGTTCACGTCGCTGGCGTCGCTGATCGCCGAGAAGCCGGTACGAGCGGAGGTGGCGATGACGGGGGAGGTGACGCTGCGAGGTCTGGTCATGCCGATCGGGGGAGTGAAGGAAAAACTGCTGGCGGCCAAACGGGCGGGGATTCGAATGGTAATTCTGCCGGAGAGGAATCGCAAAGACCTGCACGAACTGCCCAAACACGTTCTACGGGGTCTGAAATGCGAGTTTGTCGGTCGGGTGGATAAAGTGCTGCGTCTGGCGCTGGAAAGCTGATGTTTTTCCGGGTAAGGCGATGGTCCGATAACGCACAGGGATTATCGAGGAGGGAGCGGTCTAATTTATCGGTTCGAGAAATCTTCGTTATACCGGACAGTATGGGAATGGAAAGTATGGTAAATTCGACTGCGGAATATACCGATAATTAAATATCCCCTATATAAGGGAGTGGACGATTATGACGGAAGAATCACAACTACTAGTCGAACAGACCGACGAGGTAACTATCGTGGGCTTCAGCGAGCCGACCTTACTGAATGCTTATCACGTGAACGAGACCGCTAAAGAGTTGTACCATCTGATCGAGAAAGAAAGTCATCGGTGGATCGTGTTGGATTTATCGACCATCAAGATGCTGAGCAGTCAAACTCTGGGGGTATTTCTCAATGCACGCCATAAACTGGAGAACCTGGGCGGCAAGGTTGTGATCAGCGGGATAGATCCGAAGCTGTCGCGGGTCTTTAAGATCACCAACCTGGAGAGCGTGTTTGAATTTTATGGGGACACATCTTCGGCCGTCGAAAGCCTGAAAAATTGCACTGCGGTGTAGATTTTTTCCCCGGCGGCGGTTATAATCTTACGTTGTTTTTACTCAAACGAGGCGAAGGTACCTGAGAGGATAATTGGATCTGAGGTGAGCAATGCATATCGAGACGCAATTTTCGGTATTTCTGGTAAACAAGCCGGGGGTGTTGGCGCAGGTCTTGAA
>CAZNQT010000226.1:0-7686 GCA_964574885.1 uncultured Pirellulales bacterium | reverse complement strand
AAACAACCGCGAGGAAACTGATCGAAGAGACCGCTGGTATTATGTATATTAGTTTCGCCCTGATCGCTCACCTTGGCAATCCACTCCGGCGTATGCCAATGAAAATAATGTTGCCCCCAACTGGCTTCCTCGCCGGCGAAATAGAACGATCCCAGAGCCCACAGCAGCACCCAGATGCGAAGTCCTCGTGCGAAAAAATGCTTGCTGTGAAAAAATAACCAGAACGCGATGCAAAACGATGGGACCAACATGACCACGGTGGAGTGTTCCAGGTATGCGCTTTCCGAACGGGAAATCCAACGGAGATAGGTGTCGGCGCCGCCGAATACCGCCACGCTGACACAAAAGAGAAAACTGGCCAGGGGTAGGCCAAGCCACAGAATCGGGTTAAGGTCTTTCATGTGTTGGTTCTCCTGAATTCGATTTTGAAGGATCCTCCTGTTGTTTCCAGCGGGGTACGTAATTTAAAATATATTCGCACATCCGTTTCCGTTTGGGTACGTCCAGATCATGTCCAAACGTTTCTAATTCCTCCAGAGTTTTTTGATTGTCTTTATGGCGGTATTCCATTTCGTAAATCGCAACCATAATCCCGGTACGAATCGCGCCCTGGGCACAATGCACTAAAATGGGGTGTCGTTGGGGATTATCCAACAGGGCCAACCATTGCGCCAGTTGCTCATCGGTGGGAGGTGAGTTTCCGCGCATGGGAATGTGCACGAACGTAAGTCCGTTTTGTTCGCAAAACTGCTTTTCCTGATGGTACCAATCGGCTTGCGGTTCCCCTTCCTGCCTGAGGCGCAGGCCCACAATAGTGCGAATCCCGTATCGATCGACGACTTTCTTCAAATTATGGGGTTTCAGGACGCCGCATCGATACAGGACGCCCGGCTCCACGGTACGTAGATGGTAGGGTTTGGTTTTATGATGCCAAACGAGGCTCCCAGAGACAACGAGGGTCAGAGCCGCGATGCCAATAATTATTCGTAGATGCTTTCGTTTATGCATAATTTTATTTTTAACCGTTCCAAGACGAATATCCAAATTGAAAATACCAGGCGTCTGGAAGGATTCTGTTGCCATTCCCCCGGGGGGTGAAGTTTTTTTTACTTATTTACGCTCCGTCGGGATGAAAAATTGCACTACGTATCTTTCGGTTCATCCTCGGGGCGGCCGAGTTTGTCGGTCCAGCGTGCGATCAGGAGAACCGTGCAAGAGATGACTGTCGTAAGGGCCGCTAAGACATACAGTCCCGCGCCGCAGGCGACGCCGATACCCGCCACCAGCCAGATCGTCGCGGCGGTCGTAAGACCGTGTACGCCTTGCGGCTCGCGGATGATCGCACCGGCGCCCAAAAAGCCGATCCCCGTAACCACTTGAGCGGCAATGCGGGTGATTTCACCATGTTCTCCGGCCATCAGCCTGGAGACGAGAGTAAAGACGGCGGCCCCCAAACAAATCAGGATATTGGTGCGCAGCCCCGCCGGTTTATCGTGGAGTTGTCGTTCCAGGCCGATCAATCCCCCCAGGCCGGTGGCTAATAATAAAGGTATAATTTGTTCCCAATTCATCATCCATTTATCCTGTTTTCATCAGAAATTTCCGGCATACCATTACTCTACTAATTGTCTGAGAAAATCGACGTTCACCACCGTAAGATCATCGACCACGACATTGGCCTGGCCGAGCTGTTCGGCGGCGTAGCTATTCGTCACTCCCAGACAAACCATACCGGCGGCTTTGGCGGCCTGGATACCCCCGACGCTGTCTTCGATGGCGATACATGCCCGCGATTCCAGTTTTATGTCGTGGTTGCAGAACTCGCTGCCGATCTTCATACTCAGCAAATACCCCTCCGGATTCGGTTTGCTCTTCCGGACGTCATCAGCGGCGACAATGAAGTGGAAGTACTCCGATAAATTCGTTTGCCGGAGGATATACTCAATCTCACGTCGGATCGCGCCAGAGCAGATACCGCAGGGGATCTGATTTTTTTGGAGATTTTCCAACAATTCCGGTACGCCGGGCAGGATTTTCAGGTTGGTTTCAAGAAATTTGGCGAATTCTATGCGTTTTTTTTCCACCAGATCATTAACCACATCCGTCGTGGTCGGCAGATGCATATCCCTTAGGGCATTTTGTACGGCCTCGCGGTCAGTGTAGGCTATGTACGATTGGCAATACTGCTCCCAGGAGAGATTGATGCCAATGGATTTTAACGTCCGACGAAAGGCCTCAAAGTGGGCCGGCTCACTATCGGTGATCACCCCGTCAAAATCGAAAACAACTAACTGCAGGTCATGGCCAGACAATTCATAAATCTCCTAATAGCAATGCTTTATAATAAAACTCTCAATGTGATGTTAGGATTGGAATACTGAAATACCAACCATACAGTCTGGTAGGCCCAAACAGGCAATGTCATAAGTTTCATTTATATCCATCATATAATTCTAGGCAATTTCAAGGTTGTCGGCAGGTAAAAATACCGGTTTTTTCCCTTGCTAAAACACTCCTCGGCGTTAATACTGATTATTGTTCGATAGCTTATCGAGAAACGAAGAGAATATCAACCGTTCTACGGGACGGATATAATTGCAGGCAAAAAAGACGCCGGCCTCAAAATAGAATGCGTTTTTCGGTTGTTCGAGGCTTTTGGCGTTAGTATCAAAACAAGAAGTGCCGCGAAAGGAGACCATGGCGTTGCCGCTATACTGGTAATTCGTCCATCCCAGTATAGGCATGAACGGCGTTGTCGCTTTTCAGCACTGAAAAAAGCACTTCTTTTTAAGCATTCAATTAGCAGGAGTCGATAAGGATGGGCGTATGAATATACGGATGAATTACAGGTGAACATATCTGTTCTGCGGTGGAACAGGATCCGAGACAAAACGTGAAAATAGGAAAGGAGAATTTCATGAAGAAATTGGCGACGATGATGGCGGCGATTATGCTACTGAGCGGTACGGTAGCGTGGGCTGCCAATGAAGCGGATCTCCAGGCACAAGTAAAAGCCTTGCAGTCGCGGGTGGCGCAACTGGAGTCCCAACAGACCGAGCAGCGCACCAATGAACGTATCGCCGAGTTGGCACGAAAAATGGTCGCTGAAATGGCGGCGTCGAGGCCTCTCACGGCCGCAAATACCGGGTTGACGGCCGGTTATGACAAACGCTTTTTCATTAAAAGCGCTGACGATCAGTTCAAACTCGAGTTTGACGCCCGGTTTCAGTTTCGACACAGCTATTGGCTGGCGGATAAGCACGACAAAATTGTGACCAAGGAAGGTTTAACTTCCACCGATATTGATAACATCAACTTCGGACTCGGCCCTGACGATCAATACACGTATGACGGCGTCGATTCCAGCGCGAATGCGTTTGAGCTGGAACGGGCTCGGTTAATTCTGAGAGGTCAGTTGTTGAATAACCTGAAGTTCAAGATCCAGCTCGACGGCGACGATGATGACGCCGACGCTGTGGATGTGCTTGATTACTGGGTGGCGTACAGTTTTATGCCGGAATTGGGAATTCGCGTCGGTCGCGACAAGGCCGCCTTCGGTAAGCAGGAGAACACCAGTTCGGGCCGCTTGATGCTGGTGGATCGTTCGCTGGCGAATGAGGTATTCAACATTTCACGTGCGACGGGGATTGAAGTATTTGGCGATCTTCCCGCCGGCGATACGAAACTAAACTATCGCGTCGGACTGTATAATGACTTTCGCGATCAAGGCTCCACTCCTTTTGAAAATGACAATAATCCGGCGATCGCGTCGCGTCTGGTATTGCCCTTATTGGGAGCGACCACTGCGGACTTTGAAAACGAGTCCGATTACATGAACCACGAAAATGCCGTAATGCAACTGGGTACGAGTTTCGCCTATGACAATTCGACCCAGGAGGACCACTTTGCGGGCGGCGACAGCGAAAACTATGATGTATTGGTGCCGGGCGGCGACGGCATGACCAATATCGTGAAGCTGGGCGGCGAGGCGACGATGTTTGGCGCGGACGTGGCAATGAAGTATCAGGGCCTGTCAGTCATCCTGGAAGGGTTCTATCAACATACAAATGTGGATACTAACATCCTGGAATTCGCGCATGATTTCGGATCCGCCCGGGACACCTACGGGATCGAAGGACATGAGTTTGACAATTACGGTTGGATCGCCCAATCGGGTTACTTCATCGTGCCGAAGACCTTTGAACTGGTCAGCCGGATCAGCGACGTATGTGTCGATAATTCCAACGATTCCTACGAATATGCGGGCGGCTGGAACTGGTATCTGGCAGGGCAGGACCTGAAAATCAGTATGGACGTTACCTATATTGATGATCTGCCCCTGGAATCTTCTTCGGCGAATCTGCACGGTATTCAGAACAACAGTCTGTTCCTGATTCGTACTCAGTTACAGATGCAGTTTTAAGATAAGGACTCATTTCACGGCGGTCCCTCGGGACACCGCACCGCCGGGGAATACAAAATATGGGCATCGGGGCATTCGTGCTTCGATGCCCTTTTGTGTGTAGAATAAATCCCGGATCTTTGCAAACCGTATAGAATAATATCCAAGGAATGATTTTATGCAGAGCGTTGAAATCATTATTGTGGGCGCCGGTCCCATCGGCTTGGAACTGGCGGTCGCTTTGAAGCGACTCC
Source organism: uncultured Pirellulales bacterium (assembly GCA_964574885.1). Lineage (GTDB taxonomy): Bacteria > Planctomycetota > Phycisphaerae > Sedimentisphaerales > SM23-30 > JAFGFX01. The sequence goes on along the minus strand of CAZNQT010000226.1, from coordinate 3,030 downwards.
AGGTGGATTACATTCATTTGGATAAACGTCAGATCGCCCAGACGATTTCCTGGTTTCCCTATCAGGCACGGTTTTTTAGTTCGCCGGAACGAATCGCGATTGCGAACGTACCTTTCCAGACGCCCGATCAGTCCAAAGCAACGCGGGAGGATTATCTGGCCTATCTGCGGGGGATCGTGCAGCAATTCGATCTGGACGTGAAGTCCTACGAACGAGTCGTGCAAATCCAAAGGCAGGCGAACCAATTTATTCTCGATACCCAAACGCAATCCGGCCAAAAGAATCAATATGCATGTAAGTACGTAATCCTGGCGGTGGGGGATATGGCCAAACCGAGATTGCTCCATATCCCCGGCGAAGACCTGCCGCACGTTTCGCATTACTTTCATGAACCGCATATGTATTTTCGTCGTCGTCTTGTAATTATCGGGGGCAAGAATTCGGCGGTCGAAGCGGCGCTGCGATGTCATCATGCCGGGGTGCACGTGTCGATGTCGTATCGACGCAGCGCGTTCAATCCCAGTTCGATCAAGTATTGGCTGCTGCCGGAAATCCAGATGCTGAACCGCACAGGGCAGATTCCGTTTTATAACCTTACCGTTCCGCTGGAAATTCGACCCGAAGAGGTTGTTTTGAAATCAACGGAGGATGAGAAGGAAATTGTCGTACCGGCGGATTTTGTGTTATGCATGACGGGCTATACGTGTGACAGTACGTTGTTTGAGATGGCGGGCGTTACCTCACAGGACGAATCTGCCAAGCCGCTTTATAATCCGGAGACGATGGAAACGAACGTTCCCGGTTTGTTCGTGGCAGGAACAGCCGCGGCCGGCGCGCAGAAAGAGTACCGCCTCTTCATCGAAAACTGCCACGTCCACATCGCCCGGATCGTCAAAGCCATCACCGGTAAAGAAATCCCCACTTCGAGATTATTCTCGCAAGAACTCCAGGAAAAACAGCCGGAAAGCTAATACTACAAACGCTACATAGCACTATAAATAGCTGACACAGAATAAGCCCTGAAGGGGCAAAATCAATAATGATGTAACATATTGCATATAAATAAGTTACTCTCACCTGTTAAAAAACCATGCCCGATACGTTCGGGCATGGTCATCATAAAATTCAATCAGTAGGATCAGCCTCAATCACGGTTAAAAAATTTCTATCCCTCCGCCAGGGAGGCATGCGCCGCGGCCAGTCGCGCGATCGGTACGCGGAAGGGCGAACAGGAGACGTAATCCATGCCGACCTGATGGCAGAACTCGATCGAGCGGGGATCGCCGCCGTGCTCGCCGCAGATGCCTACCTTCAGTTTCGGGCGGGTGAGTCGGCCCAGCTCGATTCCGATCTTCACCAGCTTGCCCGTACCGCGACGGTCCAGGCTCTGGAAAGGATCGAACTCGTATAATCCCTGCCGTACGTAGTCCTTGAGGAACTTGCCGGCATCGTCGCGCGAGAAGCCCATACCCATCTGGGTCAGGTCGTTAGTGCCGAAGCTGAAGAACTCGGCGTCCTCGGCAATGCGGTCGGCGGTTACCGCCGCGCGCGGCACCTCGATCATCGTACCGATCATATACTTGACCTTCGCCTGCTTCTCCTTAAAGACCTTTTCGATCTCGTCTATGATGTGTACTTTAACGAACTTCAATTCCAGTTTCGTACCGACCAGCGGTATCATAATTTCCGGCAGCACCTTCTTTTTCTTCTTCGAGACGGTAATGGCCGCTTCCATGATGGCCCGCGCCTGCATGCGGTAGATTTCCGGATAGGTAATCGCTAGCCGCACTCCGCGGTGGCCTAACATCGGGTTGAACTCATGCAGTTCTTCGACCTTGGCCTTCACCTCGGCTGGTTTAACCTTCATCCGCCGCGCCATTTCCTGCTGACTCTTGTCGTCCTGCGGCAGAAATTCATGCAGCGGGGGATCCAGCAGCCGTATCGTTACCGGCAGGCCCGCCATCGCCGTAAAGATCCCCTCAAAATCCTTCCGCTGATAGGGCAACAGTTTCTTTAATGCGCCCTCGAACTTCGCTTTGGGTCCCTTGAATGACTGGACCAGCTTGACCAGTTCGGTCTTCTGTTCCTTCGACAGAGACGCCTGCGAATCTAAAGCCGTGATCTGGTCGCGTAGTTCGGCGTAATCGTCCGCTGCCAGAATCATCTGACGCACCGCCCAGATGCGATCGCCCTCGAAGAACATGTGTTCGGTGCGACACAATCCGATCCCCTCGGCGCCGAACGCCCGGGCCCGGGCCGCATCTTCCGGCGTATCGGCGTTGGTGCGCACGCCCAGTTTGCGAAATTCATCCGCCCATTTCATGAACGTGCCAAAGTGCCCGCTTAACTGCGGATCGACCGTCGGCAGTTGGCCCAGCAGGACTTCGCCGGCCGTCCCGTCCAGGCTGATCCAGTCGCCCTGCTTGAGCGTCTTGCCGTTGATTTTCATACTCTTGGTTTTGTAGTTGATTTCGACATCGCCGGCGCCGGCCACACAGCAACGCCCCATCCCCCGCGCCACTACGGCGGCGTGGCTGGTCATGCCGCCCCGCTGGGTCAGAATCCCCTTGGCCGCGTCCATCCCGCCAATGTCTTCCGGACTGGTCTCGATCCGCACCAGGATCACAATCTTGCCTTTATCCCGCCAGGCCTCCGCCTCCGCCGCCGTAAAGACGATCTGCCCGACCGCCGCTCCGGGCGAGGCCGGCAGACCCTTGCACAATACCTGGCGTTTCACGCCCGACTTGAAACTTGGATGTAATAACTGATCGATCTGCTTGGGTTCCACTCGCGCGACGGCGGTTTTTTTATCAATGAGCTTTTCCTTGACCATATCCACCGCGCAGCGGACCGCCGCCGCCGCCGTCCGCTTGCCGTTCCGCGTCTGGAGAAGGAACAATCGATCCTGCTGAATCGTGAATTCGATATCCTGCATGTCTCGATAGTGATGCTCCAGTTTATCCATGATGCCGGTGAGTTGTTTATAGAGTTTAGGGCTCTTTTTGTTGAGTTGTTTCATGGGTTCGGGAG
>CAZNQT010000225.1:0-7737 GCA_964574885.1 uncultured Pirellulales bacterium | reverse complement strand
GCCCTGGGGATCGACCAGTCCCGGTACGGCAGGTTTACCCGCCAGGGGGCCCCAGCGATACCGTTTCCATTCCGAGGTCAAGGTCAGGTGCAGGCCGGCGTCGAGTTCGGGATGCGATTTGCAATAGTCGGCGATCTCCGGCACCCAGGGACACGGCATCATGATACTGGTAGAGGTCGCGACGCCTTTCCCGGTCGCCTGGATCGCCCCGAGGTTGGAGTTGTGCGACATGCCCGCATCGTCCACGTGAAAGATCACGACCTTCGTTCCCTTAGGCCACCCCAGACGCTCCGCATAGGTCCGTGCTTCAGGTTGCCCATACGTTGATTGAGAAAAAATAAACAGCAACAGGATTATTCTAACAGTGTGTTTTAGTGCCATACTATGATTCCTTTGTTTTTATGATAAGTGAAATCCATTTAAAACAAATTGATTCGTACCATTATCTTATAGACCTAAGATATTCCTTTTCTAAGTATCGTAAACTTGGATAGTATTTTGCGACTTGATTCGTGACATTTTCCGCGGCGGAAAGCGCCTCTCCACGTAAGCCTTCACGAAAACCCGTTTTAATAAATCCATTCCATCTTTCCCATTCTGAATATAAGCCAATAGGCCAGAACCTAAGCAAAATATGGACAAAATAAGGTATTTCATTATGGGCAGGCGGTCCTGAGGCAAGAAACCAATCATCGCTTTCGAATAAGAGAGTTCCATAACCTTCTTTATGGCCTTTCAAAGTCATTTCGTAATAACCCTGGGCAAACTCTATACGATGGGACCAACTTTCAAGGCATTTAAAATGTAAGCCTGCATCGCAAAATCGCCATAATGGATGATCTGGCGAGAAAGCGCATCCGGAAGTTGCAATGAAATTTCCAGATTTTAGCAAGTCCCCACAAATAGGATAAATTGACTTGCCAAGTATTATAATAGCCATAATCCGTTGACCTCAATTCTTAAAATAACCTGTTTATAATACTCAATCATATTTTAATTACAAGTGTCGAGTGCCGCAGGGCGGGAAAAACCATCCATAAAAATAATATCCAAAGTGTTCCTTTGTAAATTAAGGTCTAATTTTTATCATAGTTCAATCGAATTCGTTTTCGATTAATTCTTTCGCCCTTTCCGGGCTGAGGATTTTGTATATTTTTTCTTTCCGGTGGCTTACGCCACCGGCTAAATACTAACGCTCCTTCGGAGCTACTAAGAAATTAAGCAAACGTAGTAAGGGTAAAAAGTAGATTCAAAGTAGAAAAGTAAAAAAGAATCATAGAATACAGGCTATCTCCAGCCCCAAGCTTGCGGACTCGCTTGAGGCTGCCACACGTCGTCGTGAGACAAGTTTCGAAAATGGTCTGCAGAGCACACCCTACCCAACTACGGTAATATATTATTTATAGGTTAACAAGTTTTATAAAGCGGGCAATGTCCGCTGAGGGAAAAAAGGTGTGAAGTGCACACCTGACTTTAGGGCAAGACCATCCTTCCTATTTAGCACTTTTGTAAGACGACGGTTTTGCTCAGGAATACTTTGGGGTTTTCTATGGATGAAAATCCGGTACTTTCGGCGGTGTAGATCATAGCGGCAAACGCAGACTTAGAAACGTGTAAGGGCGGCTCGACGATCAGGATTTGGCCCTTGGGTCGGAGGATGGTGTGTATTTCCCGGAAAAAATCTTCGTGATGGCGTAATTCGTGCACCACATAGAAGGCCAGGGCAAAATCAATGGTCTCCGTGACGCCGAGTTGGTTTTCTGCGCATTGGTGCAAAGTAATACGATCCGCCAGTTGAGTTCCCTCAATTTTATGACGTAATTTATCCAGCATCCCGACTTGTAAATCGCAGGCGATCACGTGACCGGCGTCTCCCACCATGAGTGCCATGTCCCGGGTAAAAAAGCCTGATCCGCAGCCGACGTCCAAAACCGTCATGCCTTCTCGGATATAGGGAGCCAGAATTTTCGCGGGATTTTGCAGCCAGCGACGGAAGCGATTATCAAGACTGCCCGCATGCTCCACCGGGCAAACGTGATGTTGCTTTTCTGTCATAATATCGATTCTCCTTCAAACAAAATGGACAAGCTAATATTATATCTATCAGGAAAAAGGTGTGCAAGGCACACCCGACCTTCCTTTCGACTCTTTCAGGGCTGAGGATTTTTTATGTTCTTTTTTTCCGATGGTTCTCTTCCCCCCGAAGCTCGCGGACTCGCTTAAGGCTGCAACTCGTTCGGTAATCGATCCCCTTCTTGGCGGAGGGGGCTTTAAACGCATGGGGCAAGGTCCCACGCTACATTGTGGTTGTCACCCGAGAGTTCGTGTTTTAAATATTTCGTGCCCTTCGCGGACTTCGTGGTTACAATGCAATTTCCGATGAAAGAAAATGAAATAACGAGATTCAGTATGGAAGGCAAGGGAGAATTCAAGATATGGGAAATACATCGTTTCGGTATGCTTCATTGATATTTTTTGGTTTGTTTTTCACGTTGGCGGGGCAGGTGGGGAGCGGTGCAGAGAATCATGATACGGCCAATATACTCTGGTACGAGCAGCCGGCGGAGCAATGGACGGAGGCGCTGCCATTGGGCAACGGGCGCCTGGGAGCGATGGTGTTCGCAGCGGGACTGAAGGAGCGGGTGGCGTTGAACGAAGAGAGTCTCTGGGCCGGGGAACTTACCAATCCCTATCCGCCAAACGCGGTCGAGAACTGGCGCAAGATACAGAAGTTAATCCTGGACGAGAAAATCTCCCAAGCCCGCAACCTGGGGGTGAAAACAATGACGATGTCGCCGACGTCGTTTCGCTCCTACGAACCGCTGGCGGATTTGTGGATCGAACTGGATCATTCCAAAAATATCGAAACGTACCGGCGGGAACTGGACCTGCAAACGGGTCTGGTTAAGGTAACGTATCGAGCCGATCAGAAGACCTGGTCTCGTGAATATTTTATCTCCGCGGTGGATGACGTGCTGGCAGTACGACTGACGGTGGATCCGCCGGGTAAACTGTGTGCGCGGATCCGTCTGACGCGTCAGAAGGATATGAAAGTCACCGCCGTCGGCAACGATCAGTTGAAGATGGACGGTCAGATCGTCGATATCGAAGCTCCGCAGGCGCGAGACGCAAATCCCGGCGGATCGGGGCCGGGCGGGCCGCACATGAAATTCGCAGGACGACTACGGGCACGAATCCAGGGAGGAACCGTGCGCGGCGAGGCGGATCATCTCGTCATTGATAATGCCGACGAAGCGGTGCTGCTGTTCACGGGAACAACCGATTTCAACCATGAAACGCTGAACTACGACCGGTCGATTGATCCGGGCAAGAGGGCGGATACGATTTTAGAAAAGGCGGCGCACAAATCATGGTCCGAATTATTGAATGCTCATCGCGCCGAACACCGCGCGGTTTTCAATCGGGTTTCCCTCGATCTGGGGCATTCGGACCTAGACAAACTACCGACCGACGAACGGCTGAAAGCGGTGCAGGCGGGCCAGGAAGATCCGGCACTGGCAGCGTTATATTTTCAGTACGGACGGTACCTGCTGATGTCGAGTTCTCGGCGACCGGGACGGGCGCCTGCGAACTTGCAGGGGATCTGGAACGAGCAGATGTGGGCGCCGTGGGAAGCGGATTTTCATCTCAATATCAATTTGCAGATGAACTACTGGCCGGCGGATTTGGGCAATCTGTCGGACACAGTGGATTCGTTAACGGATTGGTTCGAGCGCGTCACGGAAAAAGGCAAAATCTCCGCCCGGAAACTCTATGACGCAGACGGCTGGGTGGCATTTACGACCGTGAATCTGTTCGGTCGAACGACACCGGGCGGCTCGACAAAAGGTTCGCAGTTGTCGAACGGGTATTATGATCCGCTGGCCGGGGCGTGGATGGCCATCACCCTCTGGCGGCATTACGAATTCACCCAGGATCAGGAATATCTGCGGCAGCGCGCTTATCCGATCCTCAAGGGCGCCAGTGAATTCGTCCTCGATTACCTCGTAGAAGATAAGGACGGCTACCTGGTAGCAGCGCCATCGACCTCGCCGGAAAATGCCTATCTTCAACCGCAAACCGGCAAAGCCTTCCGCCTGACGCGAGGGTCCACCTATCATAATCAGATCGTCCGAACTCTATTCGAAGCGGTCCTCCAGGCTGCGACTATTCTCGAGCGGGACGTGGAGTTCAGAACGCAGTTATCGAACGCGCTGCAAAAAATACCCCCGATCAAGATCGGCAAAGACGGCACGATTCAGGAATGGATCGAGGATTATAAAGAGCGGGATCCCCATCACCGGCATATGTCCCATCTGATCGGTCTCTATCCGTTTTCGCTGATCCGGCCGGAAGACCGCGAGTTACTCACGGCGGTCCGCCGCACTATTGAAAGGCGCGGGCCCGGGGGCGACGTCGGCTGGAGCAACGCCTGGAAAATAAGCTTATTTGCCCGGTTGTGGGACGCGGAAGAGGCTCAGCATTACCTTGGCCGTTTGATCCGTCGCAATACGTTTGCCAACTTAATGGATTCGTGCCATCCGGGTCGAATTTTTCAGATCGATGGTAATTTCGGAGGCTGCGCCGGCATTGCGGAAATGCTGCTGCAAAGCCACGCCGGCTCCATCCATCTGCTTCCCGCCCTGCCGAAGGCCTGGCCCAAGGGCCACGTCCGCGGCCTTAAGGCGCGCGGTGGATTTGTGGTCGATATCGAATGGCAAAACAGGCAAAACACTAAAGCAACGATCACGTCCCTCAAGGGCAATACTACGATAGTGCGCTTTGGCGATCACATAACCGAACTCAAGACGAAGGCCGGCCAGAAATACCATCTGGAATTTTGATTCCGTCAGGTAAAAAAAGAAAGAAAAAATGATTGTCATGAAATGGCGAAATAACCGTTTACCGTATGTCGTATTACTGTCAGTAATACTCATAACTTATGCGGCCACGGCGGAACCAAAATCTTCGACGAAAAACATCACGCGGCTAAAAACGAAACCATATCCCGAGTTCTTCGGCAGACAATTCCGGTTTCAGGAAGCTAAAGGGCTGGGGCGAGAAAAAAATATTACCCGACGCGATCCCAGCGATATTATCAAAGTGGGCGACGTCTATTACGTCTGGTACTCACGTGTCGATCAAACAAAATTGCCGCCCCAGAATAAACGAATCAAATATTCTGGCTACGTTGCCACGGTCTGGTACGCGGTTTCCAGGGATCAAAGCCATACCTGGACGGAAAAGGGCGAGGCGCTGAGCCTCGGAGAAAAAGGACAATTCGATTCCTTCGCTGTTTTCACCCCCAATATCGTGAAATTCCAGAGCAAGTATTACCTGTATTATGATGCGGTTAAGGCAACCGATGAGAAGAAACACTACTTTGCCAACAATTCGACTACCGATTTCACGGCTATCGGCGTTGCCGTGGCCGATTCAGTTGACGGTCCTTTCCGCCGCCTTCAAAATAATCCGGTTTTTACGCCCGCTCCCGTATCCAACCATAAAAACGAACCTTCGCCGTTCGACAGCTATCGCGTCGATGACGCCGCTTTACTGGTTCGCGACTACGATGGAGACGGAGATTTAGACGTTTGGCTTTATTATAAGGGCCGCAACATGGATCACGGCCGTAGAGGTCCGAGCCAAACCTGTATGGGGCTGGCTATTGCCGACACGCCCGAAAGCAAACACATCCGCGTTAACGGCGGCAAACCTGTGTTAACCGGCAGCCATGAAGTATTGATCTGGCCTCATCGAGAAGGGGTCGCCGCTTACGCGTCCAAGACCAAAACGCTGGAATACGCTCCTGACGGAATTGATTTTACCTCCGAGAAGTTGGCGATTCTCACACTTCCCAGACCCATCGCACCCGGCGCTTTTCGGCCAGACCTGACGCAACCGGTCACCTATGGAAAAGGGATCCAATGGGGCATAGCCATGCAAGAACCGTCAGGGCCTTATCCTTATTTAATACGATATGAAATTGATCTGAAAGTGGAATGATTTATTATGAAAATTGTCATCGCACCGGATTCGTTTAAGGGTTCCGTTTCCTCGGCCCAGGCGTGCGAGGCCATCGCCGAGGGGATACGGCGGGTGGCGCCGGACGCACAGATCATAAGTATCCCGATGGCAGACGGCGGCGAAGGGACCGTCGAAGCTCTGGTCCAATCTACCGGGGGGCAGTTCCGTACTTTGAAGGTAACCGGTCCGTTGGGTGAGCCAGTGGACGCTGCGTATGGGATTCTGGGGACGGCAGAAAGTAATAGTGAATCCGCCACCATGACTGCTGTAATCGGGATGTCGGCGGCGGCGGGGATGACTCTGGCGCCGCAGGAGAAACGAAATCCACTGCACACCACGACTCACGGTGTGGGGCAATTGATCCGAGACGCCCTGGATCAGGGCTGCCGTGATTTTATCATCGGGATCGGGGGCTCGGGAACCAATGACGGAGGCACCGGGATGGCTCAGGGGTTGGGCGTACGATTTCTCGATGAGAACCACAATGAGATCACCGCACCGATGACAGGAGCACGTATGGGTCAGGTGGATACAATAGATATATCCCAACTCGATTCCCGGATCGCCGAGAGTCATTTTGTGGTTGCCTGCGATGTACAAAATCCGCTTTTAGGACCGACGGGCGCGACACGAACCTACGGGCCGCAAAAAGGCGCCGATGCCGAGGCGTTGGAGATTCTCGAAAATAATATGACTCATATCATCGCTCAGATCGAAAAAACCGTGGGCAAAACCATCCGGGATATCCCCGGTACGGGAGCGGCGGGCGGGATCGGCGCCAGTCTGATCGCTTTTGCGAATGCCAAATTACAGAGCGGCGTCGAGATCGTGCTGCATTACAGTCGATTTATCGAGCGTGCGACCAGCGCCAATTTGATTTTTACGGGCGAAGGCCGAATCGACGGACAAACGGTCTATGGTAAAACCGTCGCCGGTGTTGCATCTGCGGCCCGGAAACTGGGGATTCCCGTAATTGCCCTGGCCGGGGCTATCGGCCCCGACGCCCGGAAAGTCCTCGATATTGGCGTAAGTGCTTATCTGTCAATCACTACGGGTCCGATAACCCTGGAGGAGGCGATAAAAAATGCTCCTGCGAATCTAGCGAATACCGCCGAACAAGTGTTGAGAATTAGATGTATATAGTGAATGGTGAGCAGTAATTGGGCGGCCCAAATAAGGCGTAGGTATAAAACAAGCGAGAGAAAGATAGAATTAGTGTGTGCTCTCTACTCTCTCTCTCGCCCAAAGGAGGAGGAAAATGGTTCCAGTTATTTTCTAAGAAATAATAACCGGTTTTTTGGCAAAATGCAACTGAAATTGGAATATTTTTCTCAATTTGCCAATTTTTTTTCCTATTTTTTGGTTCTACTCCTAAAAGGTTAGCGACCAATATAAGGGTATATTACGTAAACCTTTTTAGTTTAAAGCTTTAGGCCATTGGCAGGATACGTGCCAGACGATAAACTCAGGTGAGTGATTTGATGATTCTGCGCGTAAAGCATTGTTATTTCTGGGTTTATGGCCGAATTCGTTACGGGACCCCAGGGATTCCGCTAGAAGGCTCCAAAGCGTAAAACGTGAAAACGAAATATCTAAAAAACAGCCTTTTCATCAGGTTGCATAATGATTATAATTGCATGCGACAGGCTAATAGAAGAAGTTTGAAATATTAGGAGTTATAGGTAAAAACAGGCAAAGCCTTATAGATCG
>CAZNQT010000224.1:0-7739 GCA_964574885.1 uncultured Pirellulales bacterium | reverse complement strand
TGTGTTATAATTTGTCATCGTGTTTTAGTAAACGCATTTTGTTAGGGGCTTTAAAATTCCTCCGGAATCAAGATCAAAATTTTATAAAGGGTTGTAATTCGACCGATGTTTCCCGCTATTGACTGAAAGTCCTGTAAAAGCTATACTTACGGAAGTAACCTGCCGGTTAATGCCGGATGATAAATAAGGCGATGGGCGGATTTTTATTCATATACCGCATCGGTTTTGACGACGTTTGCCGGTAGAAACGCATAAATAATCAAATAAACGTGTAGCTCCGCCGCCCTCGGCGGAGCGGTTTGGCAAGTCGCCCCCGAGGGCGGGGGCGCTACAGGAGTTTAGAGTATTGTCGCAGGGTTCGGATTTAATTTCTATTGTCGTGCCGATATATAATGAGCGGGAAAATATCGCGGATCTGGTAAAGCGGGTCACCGAATCGATGCAGACGTCCCCGCGGTCGGATACGGCCAGACTGAATTACGAACTGATCCTGGTGGATGACGGCAGTTCCGACGGAACCATGGAACTGCTGACCAAGTTACAGGTGTTGGAGCCGATTATCAAGGTGATCGAGCTGCGGCGGAATTTTGGGCAGACTGCCGCTTTGGCCGCCGGTTTCGATCATGCCCAGGGCAATGTTATCGTTCCCCTGGACGGTGATTTGCAGAACGATCCCGCCGACATCCCCCGTCTGATTGAGAAGCTGAACGAAGGATATGACGTGGTCAGCGGCTGGCGGCGCAAACGCAAGGATAAATTTATCACCCGCAAGATTCCCTCCTGGTTTGCCAACAAGATCATCGGTTTCTTCACGGGCGTGAAGCTGCACGATTACGGCTGTACGCTCAAGGCCTATCGACGCGAAGTCGTCGAGCACGTCAACCTTTACGGCGAGATGCATCGTTTTATTCCCGCCATCGCCAGTTGGGCCGGCGCCAAAGTTACGGAAATGGAAGTGACGCATCACCCCCGTACAAGGGGCAAGACCAAATACGGGCTCAGTCGAACCGTTAAGGTGATCTTCGATCTGATCACCGTCAAATTCCTCGGCACTTTCAGCACCAGGCCGCTGCACGTATTCGGCTGGATCGGACTTTTCACCTTCTTTATGGGCTGTTTGAGCGGCGTCTATGTGTTGTATCGAAAATATATCAGTGATCCCGCTCTGCCGATGAATCGCAATCCGCTTTTGAATTTGACGGCGATGCTGATGCCTTTGAGCGTGATGTTTGTGTTGATGGGACTCTTGGCCGAAATGCAGTGTCGCACCTACCACGAATCCCAAAACAAACCCACCTACGTCGTTCGTAAAATTTTGGAACCGACCGACAAACGACCAGAGCAGGAAAACAACCGGGATACCCAAACCGATGACTAAGCGCCGAAAATCCCCTCCGGGATCCAAACGAAAATCCATTTCTTCCTCTCGCGGTCCCCAGAAAACCCCGGCTGCCTTGCCCGGAATAGACACAAAGCGGTCGCCCGGTATCTGGGATTGGCGCCGCATCGTACCTATCGTGATCGCTTTGGGCATCGCCGCGATCCCGTTTGGCTATGGCAGATACTTCGAGATCAACTCTCCCGGCGCCTTTGACAGCGGTTCTTATGTCTATTCCGCCTATCGCATTCTGCATGGCGCCCAAATCGGCGTGGACGAGATCCCCAGTGCCAAACTCGGCACCCTATTGGTGAATATGCTCGGGGTGGGCATATTTGGTTATTCTGATATCGGCCCCAAAATTATTCAGGGTATATTACAGGCCGCGGCCTTAGTATTCATGTTGTTGAGTTTGCGTAGAATTTACGGAGTCCTGGCGGGCGCCGTCGCGATTACCGTGGCGGCGATCTATCTCTCCTCTCCCGCTATCGCGAAATTCGGCAATGTCAAAGAGCAATATATGATTGCGTTCATGGTGATGGGCATTTCCGCTTTTCTCATGCGTCAGGCGGGCGGTCGATGGTTCTGGTCCCTCCTGGCAGGGGGGCTGGTCGCCTGGGCGCCCCTCTTCAAAGAAACAGGCGTCTCCGCCATCGCGGCCCTGGGACTGTTTGTCCTTATTCAGCCGATCCTGAAACATCGCACCCTCAAACAAACCGGCCTGGATATCGGCTTGCTGTTCGCCGGTGCGATCTTGAGCATGGCGCCTATTTTTATCTGGTTGTCAGCCGTTGATGCCAATATATCTCGACCGTATGCCTTTGTCTGGCAGAGAATTTTTCCGTCGAAACCCGCTCCTGTTCCGGCCGACGCCGAACCGAACCAGAGTTCGGATACTCGAACTAACACCACACCAGCCAAGGATCAAGACAAAGGTTTCGACCTCTCGAATACCTCCTCAGGAACCTCAAGTTATATTGGCGCCAGTCGCAGGTTCCGCGGTTTCAAAGAACAGTTTCCCATTGTGATGCGGTTTTATCGTCTGTTGATTTTACCTATCGCCTTGAGTCTGGGGGCATTGGTAGCACGGTTAATCCGTTTCATCCTGTCGTTTCGTCAGCGCTCTAATAGGGAAGATAAAAAACAGGTCCCTTCTAAAAAAGCTACGACGTTTCCGGATCGCTTCGTATTCCTGTTTGTCATCTGGTGGCTGCTGGATATGGCATTCGTCTGGATCAGTCCTCGGTCCTATGACCAATATTATCTGCCCCAAAATGCCTCCGGCGCCATGTTGGGCGCCTATCTGATTGGACTGTTTTCGTATCAATGGAAACAGGTTCGACAAAAATCCCTTTGGCTCGGACTGGGAGCCGGAGCATTGGTTATCATGGGTATCATGGTATGGCCCATTTTTGTCGGTGTCAGTAGAAGTCCCCATACCGGCTTACTCTATAGAAATTATCAGACCGACGAACCGGAAAAACGACGAGGGTACGCTCAAAAATTAGAGGAAATTGCCAACCGGAAACTTGGCCATATCGGCGGCTGGGAGATCGTCGCCCGGCAGGTAAAGGGCGATCCCGACGACGACTATACGATTTACGTCTGGGGCTGGTATCCCGGCATCTATGTCGCTGCTGGTCGCGTCAGTAGTACTAGGTTTGCCTTCGAAAGTGATATGCATATTTTACCTCCTCTCGTCTTGGCCGGGCGCATCTGGCGCATCGTAACGGATTTACAGAGGCAGCCGCCGCGATACATTATCGACTCCCAAAAAATGCATTACCCCAACTATGACCATCCGGTATTTGACCTTTGGCCCCGATGGTGGAATAAGCGTCTGAAACAGTTTGATTTGCGTCCGTCCCGGATTTGGAAAAGCGAGCCGAAACTCGAATATGTAACTCTGGACGAGCTGTACCGCTACCGAACCCTGTTGGAAGCCCAGGTCGAGGAATATTGCCTGATCATGTTAACGAGTAAAAATCGCCAGGATGGCCCCCTCCCGGAAGAACGAGCCGAAGTTCTAGCCCGACAGGAACGCGACCGTCATATATACATGCATATCCTCCGCGAATTCGTTATGAAGAACTATCACCCCATTAAATCCGATTACCCCGCCATGTTTATCTTCGAACGAAATGCAGATAAATTATTAATTCCTGTTGCGGAAAACTAAATAAAGAGTGCCACGGTTGTTTCAACGGTGTCGAAATAGGCTATGAGCGCGGTTAAAGCATGCCCACGCAGTGATAGCCTCCGCGGGTAAGCGGGGGACGATTATACAAACGTAACGACAGTGCAGTCATCCCCTTCTTGCCACAGGGGGCTGAGAAAAAATGGCCAAGTGACGCCGCTAAGCAAGTCCGCGAGATTGGGAGTGGTCGATCCGGGAAAAGCCCTGAAAGGGTTACATAGATGAGACCAGGGCATCGCCCTGGGGATTGGATCGTCCCAATATTCTTATAGCCCTGAAAGGGCGAAAGTATCGGGAATTTAAAGCTTTACTAATACATAAGTTGCCTTCCGATTGACAAACTTTGAAGAGTGGTAATGTTAATATCAAAAAAAGAATTTAAACATCTGGCAAACGCCACATTTTTTATCATTAACAATCTTTATTTTAACCTAGTATATCTTGACTCTGCGGCTACGTTCTTTTATAATATTGGTTTAATAAGGGAAATTTTCATCTTGGTTTAAATGTAAATAACGGTAATTCAATTGCGTAAGCATTATATTTTTGAGAGGCGAAAAGATATGCGAAATCCACGTATTTTCATTTCCATACCGGTTATAATTCTTGCCGGTTCCATTGCTCAACTGTCGGCGAAAATTATATATATTGATGCTGCTGCCACAGGGGCAAACAACGGCAGCAGTTGGACGCATGCCTATGTCGAATTGCAGTCGGCCTTGGCGGTCGCAGAACATGACGATGAAATCCGGGTGGCGACGGGAACCTATACGCCCGATTTTGATCCGGATAGCGGAATCCATAATGACGATCCCGGCATAGCGTTTCAGATTCCCAATGGAATTAAACTCTATGGCGGATTTCCTGTAGGAGGCGGGATTTGGGAATTGCGCGATCCGAATACGAATGAAACAATTTTAAGCGGCGACTTGGCTGGAGATGACGCGGAAGTTGCCAAGCCCTCCGAACTAATAACCGAAGCTACCCGTGGAGAAAATAGTTATAATGTCGTGGTGATTCAGCACGCCGACCCGAATACCGTAATCGACGGATTCATTATCGAGCGAGGAAATGCAAACGATACGGACTGGAATATGCACTCCTTCGGCGGCGGATTATATAATCTGGGGAATCCCAGAATTAAATTTTGTATTTTCAGATATAATGCCGCTTATCACCGAGGTGGAGGCATATTCAGTGATTCCGATGATCTATTTATGGAACAGTGTTCTTTATTCAACAATGCTGTAGGACATGGATTAGACTCATTTGAAATTGGCGGCGGTATGGTTAATGGAGGTAATAATTCTGTCCTGATGTATTGCACATTTCGCAATAATGTCGCAACGGGAAATGGCGGGGGAATGTTTAATCAATCGAATCATTTAAAGCTATACGATTGTAATTTTATCAATAATTCTGCTAATGGAAGAACTGGTTGTTGTGGAGGACTAGGAAATTGGACGAGCAGTCCGGAATTGAGGCGATGTAGGTTTATCGGAAATATGTCTGATATGGATGGCGGAGCAATGGGAAATTCGGGTGGTAGTTCTCCTATTTGTATCAGTTGTGAATTTCAAGGCAACGAATCGGGTCATGGAGGAGGAGTTTCAAGTGGCTCCAATAGTAATCCTGTCTTGATACATTGTACGATAGTTGAAAATACAGGGGATCTTGGAGGCGGAATAAGGAATTTATATGGCAGCACTACCACGCTCTATCAATGTATTGTTTGGGACAACGAATATCCTCAGATTTTTAACGACCCCGATAGTAGCACGATTATCAGCTATTCCTGCATTGAAGGGTGGCCGCAGCCGGATGAACTGGGGAATATAGGCGAATATCCTTTATTTATCCGTCATGGCTATTGGCATGATAATGGCACAACTTGGGACCAGACCGACGATTATTGGGTGGCTGGGGATTATCACCTACATTGGGACTCTCCCTGTATCAATGCCGGCGATCCCGATTTTGTGCCTGATCCCGATGAAACCGACATCGACGGCCAACCGCGCATCCGTCTGGGCCGTGTGGATATGGGTGCCGACGAAGCCGGCTCCAATCCGGCGGACTTCGACGAAAGCGGCAGGGTGGATATAGGCGATTATGGGATTCTGGCCGCAACGTGGCTCATCGAATCCCAGGATGCCGAGTGGAATCCTTTGTGCGACATTTCCCCGCCATCGGATGCGAAAATCAACGCCCTCGATCTAAAAGCCTACTGTGATCAATGGCTCTGGCAAGCGCCATGGTACATGGAGTAATATCAATATGATGGGTGGCAAACACCGAGTCTGCGAGGTGGATGGTGAAAGAGGAAAACCTTTGGTAGTCTCGGTGTAAAAAATAGGCAGCGTTTGTCGTAAACGCTGCCTGTTATTGATGTTAGCAATATTTGTGTACAAGTATCTGGGATCAGAGTTTTCGGGTTTATTGCTGTTTGTCGGAATCCTCTAACAGTTGTCGCAAATACGAATTTTCCCGCCGCGTCGCTTCCAGGTCGAAAAGCAGATATTTGATGCTCAACCGCAGATAGTCCAGCGATTCCTGTAGATTCGTGACGCTTTTACGCAATTCGGCGTGTCGTTGCTTGGTTTCCTGGGCCAAAAGTTCCAGTTTCTTCCGCTGGGAAGCCGGAAGGGTGCCGATTTCTTTGACGAGTTCGCTGAGTTTCTGTTGGAATGTTACTTCGTCCATCATTTGCTCCTAAGGCAAAGGCCCGAAGGCGTCGTCGGGTTGTGGGTGCGGGTTTTCCGGTACCCGCATGTCTGCCTCAATAGGTTTGCAAATAGTATGCCACACCTTCCCCAGGACCTTATCGGACGTCCGAAACCCTCTAATTGCGGCTCAAAGCCGATCTTACAGCGGACACCGCCTTTTCGGATAAAATAAGTTCTGTGATGGTTAGTGCCGCTTGTTGCTAAAAACATACATTACAAAACAAACCCAATTTGGGCAGCGGTGCTAATTACTTTATCCTGAGGTTGTTACGGCTTTTGTTGTCCTGGCACAACGTTCTCTTCACTCGCTCAACGTCTCACTAGTGAACCGGGACTCCCAACGATATTCAATTTTGGAGAACGTAACGTCTGTTCCAATTTCACCGTCTGGGTCGATTATAGCGTTCTCTATACTATTATAGTCTATTTTTAGCGGCGAGGCGTTACGTTCGATGATATTTTTTACGTCCGTGGTTGTAGGCAGTGACGGATTGACTTTTGGCCGGTAGGTCTTGATAATAGAAAGTCTATGATGGCAAAGGTTTTAGAAGATATATTGGCCACGAAACGGGTGGAAATCGAGTCGGCGAAAAAGCGACTCCCCCTGGAGAAGCTGCAGGAAGAAATTCGGGCATTGCCGAAGTGTCGCAATTATTATCGGACGCTGACGCGCCAGCATCCTCGCGGGATCAACGTGATCGCCGAGATTAAACGGGCTTCGCCTTCGGCAGGACTGATCCGGGAGGATTTCGATCCGGTGTGGCTGGCCCAGGCGTATGAGCAGGCCGGCGCCGATGCGATCAGCGTTCTGACGGATGAACCGTATTTTCAGGGCAAGCTGGAATATATCGCCCGGGTGAAGGAGGCGGTCTCGCTGCCGGTGCTGCGGAAGGATTTTATGATCGATCCGTATCAGGTGTATGAGGCCCGGGCCGCCGGCGCCGACGCGATTCTGCTGATCGCCGAGGCATTAAAGCCGGCGGAGATTATGGATATGATGATCCTCGCAAATTCCTTAACCCTGACGGTGCTGCTGGAAGTGCACGAGATGGAATCCCTGCTACAGTATCGCAGTCTCATTGGCTTCCCGCAGGAACGATATAGTTTACTGGGGATTAACAATCGAAATCTGAAGACCATGGAAGTGGATTTGAATACCTCGCTGCGCCTGGGGGAGTTGGTGGAGAATAAATCGGAACTGGTCAGCGAAAGCGGCATCCAAGAACGACACGATATCGAACGGTTGATCGAGGCAGGCTTCCACGGAGTACTGATAGGCGAGACCCTGATGCGCAGCGACAATATCGCGGAGAAGTTCTCCGAGTTGTTTGGGAAATAGAGTTCACAGTTCACGGTTCACAGTTAAAGAAAAAGATAAACCACAGATTTCACGGATTGCACAGATGGATTTTAGCCACGAATGGTCACGAATTTTCAC
>CAZNQT010000223.1:0-7766 GCA_964574885.1 uncultured Pirellulales bacterium | reverse complement strand
CGTCTAGCCAGGTCTAGGACACAGGGTTTTCATCCCTGCAACACGGGTTCGAATCCCGTCGGGGTCAGTATCTAAAATTTTGCACCATGAATTTGCTTCTATTTTTGGGTACGAATATATATATCAATTAGGTAGTGCCTGGTGCATATATCATTTATCATGGAAGGCAAAATTTTTACCTCTTTTCATTTCGAGGGGTATATAATATGCCAGAGCCGAAATAATTTCTTACGGGGTGATTCTGGCTTCATGAACTAATATGTAAGTGGATTGAGACGTATAATTCTCTATCCGGAAAGGAGTTACATTATGCAGGACGTCTTGGAAAAACTTAGAGATTGGGCTACCACCAGCGGTATGAGTATCGTCATTGCGCTAGTCATACTGATTGTCGGACGGTGGGTAGCGAGAATTATCCGGAATATTATTACTAAAGTTCTGACGAAAAAGAAGGTCGATGGCACGATCGTCTCGTTTGTGGCTAGTATTTGCTATTTCCTCCTGTTAACGTTTGTGGTCATCGCGGCCTTGCACAGAGTGGGGCTTCAGACCACCTCGTTTATCGCCGTTATCGGCGCTGCCGGTCTGGCCATCGGTTTGGCTTTACAGGGATCCTTGGCCAATTTCGCCGCCGGATTCCTCCTGATCCTCTTTCGTCCCTTCAAAGAAGGCGATTTCATCGAGGGCGCCGGTACCGCCGGCATCGTCGAAGATATCCAGATTTTCACCACGACCCTGGTAACGCCGGATAACAAAAAGGTCATTATCCCCAACGCCAAATTAACCGACGATAACATCATCAATTACACCGCCAAAGGGACTCGTCGCGTCGAGTGGATCTTTGGCGTAGGCTATGGCGACGACCTCGACAAGGTCCGTAAGGTCCTCCAGCAGATCATCGATGCCGATGAACGCGTCCTCAAAGAGCCCGAATCCATGATTAAGGTCAAGGAAATGGCCGACAGCAGCGTCAACTTTGTCGTGCGTGCCTGGGTCAATGTCGCCGATTACTGGAATGTCTTTTTCGACACCAATGAAACCGTCAAAAAACGGTTTGACGCCGAAGACATCACCATCCCCTTCCCCCAGCGTGATGTGCATCTGTTCGAACACAAAGAGTAGTCCGAGAAAGGTTCTTTCGTTCTACCGATCAGACGGATATAATACGATTCCGGATAGAAAAGAAGTGAAAATCTAATTTTGAAAGGAGTTTTAGTATGTTACGTTGGGCGAGTGTGATAATAGCGGTTTTGGGATGTAGCGTTGTAGCCAAAGCTGATGTGGTCGTATTTAAAAACGGCGACAAACTCACCGGCAAAGTGATCAAAATGGAAGGCGGCAAACTCACCTTCAAAGCGGATCTCGCTGGAGAAATCCCCCTGGATGTGGCCAATATTCAAACCTTCAGTACTGACGAACCGGCCCAGTTCCTTCTCCAGGATGGTACGGTATTAAAGAGCAAAGTCCAGGCTGCGGAGGCCGGCCGGGTGACGCTGACAAAAACGGATTTAATCCAGGCACAGACTCTCCCCATCAGTGCCGTAAAGGCCATTAATCCCCCCGTCAAACCCCCCGTAACCTGGAGCGGCAGCATTACTATGGGCCTGACCAGCACGCACGGCAACACCTTCCTGGAAAGCGCCAATATTAGCGGCAACGTCACCCGCCGAACCGCCCAGGATCGACTCCGAGCCTATTCGACCTACCTTGCCAGTCGCACCCGGGACGAAAATACCGGCGATAAAGTTACCACCGAAGAAAGTTTTACCCTCGGCGGTAAATATGATTATTTTATTTCCAAGAAATGGTACGCCTTTCTCAATGCCGACTACAAGAAAGACCATATCGCGGACCTGGATTACCGTATCATTGGCGGTGGCGGTATGGGGTATCAGTGGATCGAGGAGGATAATTTGAAGTTTGCCACCGATGCCGGTGTCTCGGAATTATGTGAAAAGTACACCAAGCGAGTGGGTACGGCGCCCCCCTGGGAGTATGAAATCACCAAAAGCAGTGAATTTTCCGTACAGTTGGGTTACGCCCTGGAATGGATTATTAATGAGAAATTCTCTTTCTACCATAATATGAGGTATTATCCCAGTTTCGGCTCCTTCTCCGATTACTTCCTGACCACCGACGCCGAACTGCGCGCCGCGATTACCAAGAATATGTTTGGCAGCTTGAAAGCCATTCTCGATTACGATTCCACTCCCGGCGAGGGCGTGGGGACCACCGACACCAAGTACATCCTTGGCGTCGGCTGGAAATTTTAACACTGGTTTCGGAAAGGAGACTAAAATGAGTACGATGAAACATGTAGCGGTCTTGTTTTTGGCCTGTGGAGTGATGCTGCTGGTCACGGGCTGTAGCAAAAAAGACGTCGATGAAAACAAATCCGTTGAGGATGTTAAAAATGACGTCGAGAAAATGGATAAAAAAGATGTACGTGCTATGGCGGAAAAATTAAAGAAAGAAATTGAGTCCAAAACGGAAGAACTGACTAAACTGAAGGATAAACTGCCTACCGATCCTACCAAATTACTCGGTGACGACGCCAAAAATCTGAAATCGGATATCGAGAAACTCGAAAAGGAAATCGATCCCCTCAAAGAAAAATTACAGGTCTGTATCAGTACCCTAAAACAAGAGGGAGAAGATGTTAGCGATTTAGAGATAAAATAGTTTACGTACGAGTAATAACATATTAGAATGTGAATATACGGATGTCCTCTGCGCGTTATTTCCGTAAGGTACGAGTACGGGGGGCAAATGTAAAGTGGGATTCCCTATGAAGATTAAAAAGACACTCACGAAAATCCTTTGTATTCTCCTGGGATTGATTCTTCTCCTGATGATTGCCGGCGGATTGATCTTCCATTTTTATGGCGCTAAGTTAATGAAGGTGGGAATTGAGATGGGGGGCGAATCCGCTTTGAAGGTCCCGGTGTCCGTCGATGACGTGAGTCTATCGATCCTGGACGGGAACGCGGGTCTGAAAAACCTCGCCATCAGCAATCCGAAAAAATATGCGCACGAACACCTGCTCACTTTGGGCAACGGGCAAATCCATCTCGAGCTCAAATCCGTCTTCTCCGATACGATTGAGATTGAATCCATCCTTCTGGAGAATATCGAGATTGTCCTGGAAAAAGAAAAACTCGGTTTTGGCAACAATATCCAGGACATCTTAAATAATCTCCCCTCCGACGAGGAGGAACCGAAAGAGCCCGAAGAACCCGGGAAAAATCTACTTATCCGTAAATTGGAGATCCGCAACGCGACCGTCGATCTACAACTGTTACACCTCAAAGGAAAGTTTGGCACTGCGCCTCTGCCCCTCGATAAAATCGTCTTAACCGATCTGGGGTCGAATCAAAAACTGAATGTGGCGCAACTTACGGGTATCATCTTAAAAGCCCTCGTTGGCGGGATCATGCAAAAGGGACAGGGAATCATCCCCCAACAGATTCTCGGACCGATGGGCGATACCTTGAAGAAGCTGGGTGACGTCACTGGCCAGATCCTCAAAGGTGGCGGCAAAGTCCTTGAAGAAGGTGGCAAAGCAACCGGAAAAATCATCGAGGGCGGCGGTAAGGTCATCGAAGAAGGCGGCAAAGGCCTCGAAGGGATCGGCAAAGGAATCGGCGATCTCTTAAAACCCAAAAAAAAGAAAGAAGAAGAACAAAAAGAAGAAGAAAAAAAATAATGGCTTATGGTTTAAATGGAATCCGAGCCGCTTTCTTGCCAACGGAAAACGCTTTATGATTCATAATGTCATTCCCGCGCAGGCGGGAATCCAGGATTCTCCTTGTGTTGTAATCTCTGCAGGAACGCTGATTGGGTGGCAGCCTCCAGCGAGTCCGCGAGCTTGGGGCTGGAGAATGCTGCTGCCTCATATGTCTTTCAGAGCATGATTATCTTGAGAATTCTGCATTAAAGTATCAAAGCTTGACAGGCAATGTTGGAGTCGGGTTAGTTCCTCAGTTTCCGGAAGTGGAATCGACGTGCGGCCTTGGGTTTCCAGGGCGCCAATCACAAATTGTACGGTCAAATCCTGTACGTCGCGGGCCGGCTGATAATATGTGTTTTTTTGCTGTTCTTCCTTAATTTCGGTCAGCACGTCCGCGGCCGCTAATTGCTCCAGCATCTCGTGTACCAGCCGTATCGGCATGTCCAGTTCATGAGACAACTGCTCGGCATCCCACGGTTTGACGCCCTGACAGAAATTTTTCACCAGACGGTGCACAATCGCCAATGCCAACAAAGTTTTAAAAGAGTGACTCACTTCGTGGCATTGAGGTTCGAATTCGTAGGTGGCCACATTTTGATGCGCAAACGAAATCTCGGCGCCTAACAAAACGATCAGCCAACTGATCTGTAGCCAGATCAGAAACAGCGGTAAGGCCGCAAAACTTCCGTAGATCGAATTATATTTCGCCACCCCGACCTGGAAAGTGACGTATCCCCACTGGATAATTTGAAACAACGTGCCGGCCAGAATCCCCGCCACCAGGCTCGACGGGAATCGCACCTTCGTATTCGGCATAAAGTAAAATATGAAGGTAAACAAAATCCAGATCACGATATAGGGCAGAATTTTCATGGCCGCCAGAATGAGCGGCGCCATGACGTTCAGCATTTTAATCCGTTCGGTGATCAGCGTTACCTGTTCGTTGACGAATACGGTCAGACTTGTGGATAGGATCAAAAGCACCGGCGCCAACAGCGCGAACGATAGGTAATCGGCGAACTTACGTCCCAGGGTCCGGGGTTTCTGTATCCCCCAGATGGCGTTAAAGGACTTTTCTATATTGCTTAGAATTTTGATAACCGCCCAGAATAACAGGACCACCCCGATCCCGGCAATCAAGCCGCCCCGGGTATTGTCCAATAAGTTCTGGGCGAATCCGATGATCTCTTTGAGAACGTCTTCTTGCCCGCTGAATCGCTCCAACAGGAGCTGCTGGATCCGTTTCTCAAAGCCGAATCCTTTGGCGATCCCGAACGCCATCGCTACGATGGGCACGATGGACAGGAGGGAATAAAACGTCAACGCTGAGGCACGCAGCGTACATTTATCCTCGTCAAATCCCCGCAAGGCTAAGATCAGGATCCGCAGCGGCTGGATGAAAAACGACTTCCGCCGCGGCGCGTCTTTTAACCGTATCCGCCAGATGTCTTGCCCTAAAAAATGAAATACCCGTTTCAACATACTATTTCTTATAATACTTCATTGCTTCCGGCAGCAGCTTTTTAATATTCTCAATCCGTTTTTGATCGGAGGGGTGCGTACTGAGTATTTCCGGGGGCGCCTGGCCTTGTTTCATCGACGCCATCCGTTCCCAGAATCCAATCGCCACGTGGGGATCGTAGCCCGCCATCGCCATGAAAATCAGACCCATGTGGTCTGCTTCCGCTTCGTGTTTGCGACTGTAAGGCAATAACACGCCAATCTGGCTTCCGTAGCCATAAATTTTCATAAATTCCGCTTGCGTGTTTTCGGGATATTTTTTTACGGCCTGTGCGGCGGCAAACTCACCGAATTTCACCGCCAGTGCCTGACTCATGCGTTCGCTGCCGTGTTTCGCTATCGCGTGCGCGATCTCGTGACCCATCACTACCGCCAGACCGCTCTCATCCTGTGCCACCGGCAATAATCCCGTATAGACCACCACCCGACCCCCCGGCATACACCACGCATTCACCGTATCGGACTCTATCAGATGAAATTCCCACTGGTAGTCTTTCAAAGAAACATCATGTTTCTTGCAATACTCCTCCACCGCCGCTTGGATCCGCTTCCCGCAACGCTTCACCATCGCCGTCTTTTCACTGTCTTTGCTCGCCGGATTTTCACCCAGAAACTGTCCGTATTGCTGGGCGCTCATCGAGTTCATATACGAATCCGGCACAATAATAAATTGTCTCCGGCCCGTCACCGGCACCGTACTGCACGCCGGTAATAGTGCCATTAGACCTAAAAGTATCCCTCGCGATAATAGCTTTCCCTTTTTCATCATTCATCCCTTTCAACGTATTCTGCGTCAAAGTAAAATCAGATTGGGTAGGGTGTGCATTGCACGCCAGTCAACTGTTGATATTATATCCTTGAGATTCCCCCCGACAAGCATTTACTGAGCACGGAGAACGGAGAACTGTTTCTTCAATCTGAAACTTGAAACCTGAAACCTGAACCTCTTCTTCGCCTACAGCTTATAGTCTATAACCTAAATATACCTGAAACCTTGAACGTTGAACCCTGAACCCTAATTTATTTCCAAATTATGATTAATTCGCTTGGTGCCATTGGGATCATAAAGACCCAGCCGCAGGTATTTACCCACCCATTGAACGGCGTTCGGGATGCGATAAGACTTTGTCACCGTGATGCCCGGTGGTAAATGCGGAATGGCACGTTCCAGCCTATCTCGATCCGGTAGATCGATATAACTTTGCAGCGTCATCTCTTTGTCCGACGTATTCGTGACCACCATTTGAATGAGCAAATCTGTTTCCCCGACTCGACGGGTGAAGAGTGTCATCTCCACTCCCGACAACCGGATCTCAAACGGAATCGTATGAATAAATCGATAGGTGCGATCCGCATCCAGCGTAAACAGGGCGTGCAGACGTTTTTTGCCTCCCACCTCGTTGCGCGGAAACTTTAACGTGAGATCTTTGGCAAACGTCTCGCCCGGACGCAACGAAAAATTATACGCGATCGGATCGATCAGCCAGTTTTGCTGATGTTGCTCGGGACGGATAAAACGTAGGCGCCCTGAGATCGGACCGCTGAACGGATTGGTAAATTTCAGCGTTACCGTTTGTCGGTAGATGCTGGCATCCACTACTTCCGGATCCAGGTGAACCGTCGAACGCAGATGTGCCAACTGCGTGTTCACTCCGTTGATGATGATTGGCCAGTCCGTCACGCTGATTTTCGTCAATCCATTCTCTGTCTTCAGGCGATGACGATTCCCGAATAAATCCACGGCCTCCGGATTCTCTCCCAGGTAATAGTCCAGTTCCGACTGCTCCGGATGGTGTTCGGGATTGTAGTTTTCATTCCAGACGAATAGACAACCCATTCCTTCTCGATGGAAAATCAACGCCGGTATATCCGGCGCGAGATTGAATTCCCCTATGTAGTCCGTTCCCCCCAGTTGATCGGACAACGTACGATACACTAAAAACAATTCCGTGGGCTCCGTAATCGTACGGCCGTTGGTGACGCGCTGGCGCCAGGGATGTTCCGTAAAAATCGCCTGTGCGCCTCCTTTTTTAGCATACGCCACCCGTTTGGCAAAATCGATCACTCGTTGATTGCGCGCGTATTGCCTGGAATTCAAAGGCTCCACGTTCGCCCATATCGTATTCAAACCCCGACGCCGTGAATCGTCCAGGTACGCCGGGATTTGTTTCGGGGCGATGGCCGACGATAAACCCAACGCCACGTGATGCGTCCCTACCTGAGATTCATCGACTTGAAACATACTGCTCAACGGCACCGCCAGGACCGTTTGGCTCACCAGCTTCGCAAACTCTGCGTGCATCGAATCCACCACCGTACGTATCCGCGGGTCCCAGCTTTGCTGCTGCGTGCGCGTGTCCGCGCCGATCTGCCAATAAGGAATCTGACGAGCATATTGTGCCAGCACGAACGCCAATTGCGGACGCCATAACTCCGGATCTTCCGAAAGTAAATCCAGAAGCGTGCGCCGTTCGGGGGAGAGCTTCACCGCCAGCGTATCCGGGATCTCCGAAAA
>CAZNQT010000222.1:0-7773 GCA_964574885.1 uncultured Pirellulales bacterium | reverse complement strand
ATACGGAGGGTTGGGATAGCTAAGTTTTTAATGGTTGAGAAATCATTGTCATTGGAAACTAAAATTAGATTTCGAATTACGGCCTGAGATGCTAACCAAATATCATTATCATCAAATCCCAACTCTTTAGAATCAATTGGGTCTATGAGTTGGTTCTTCCGGGCAGATTTAATTCTTTTTGTTCTTTGAGATTTTTTCTCAAAGAGCAGAGCCTTTATTATGCCATAATTGTTCGCTGTTTCAGTATCAATATTTAACGTTGCCGGGCCTTTGGATTGAACGAATTGAAGATACTCAGATTGAACAGGAGTTTCATCTTGAGGAGAAACTAATTTATGCCCAAAGGTGATTTCACCCCAGGTGATTACCGATATATATATTCTGTCATCGTCATTCATTTGGTCAATGCGATTAATAACATCTCCATGTTCTTTGCAAGAGTTATTAAACCAGTATTGCCAAATACAAGTATCCAGGAGATAGACCGACATGTTACTCCTCGGAAAAAGCCTTTGTGGCTGCATCCAATGCCGAAACAAGTTCCGGCGATCGGAATTCATCGACCCATTGCTTTATCCTGGACGGACTGGATCGCTGAAATTCCTCCGACAGATATTCATGTAAAGGAATCCAGGCATCGAAATCAGAATGAAAGTAACTACAAGATGGAAATTCAGCGCCCTTTCTCTCACATCCCGAAAATAAATCTAATACCATACGTTCGAGCCTGGGAGGTAAATTATAAAGTCGCATTACTTCGGCATCGATAGCGAGCATGCGGTATCCGGCTTCAATTATATCCACTTGAGGTTGAAGAGCTTTATCTGAGAAATTGTATAAATTAAAATATCTGCGTACCAGATTATTCAAGACGAGAAACGAACTTGCGTCGCATTCCGGTATAGGAATTTGACGCATCGTTCCGGCAATATTATGTCGTCCTGGACAATGGCAAAAAGCATATGCATTAGCAAAAGGTGAATTCAATATGGCCCATAAGACTTCCAAGGAAAAGGAAGAATTCTTTGAGCGAAATACAAGAAAATTACTTGAAACGGGTCGTCCTTTATAATCAATCAATGCTTTAAGACGCCAAGGTTTATAACTTACGCGGGCGTAATTTAATAATACTTGGCGTATGCCGGTTTGAACGCCCCATTGAGGTCTTCGTATGACTTTTTTATCGAGACTCATCCACCACATCTCTGGAGTTTCTGTTAATTTCATTTCTCTATCAAATTTCGCAAATCCTTGAGCTGCACCTTTAAAGTGATGCTTACTTATCGTAATTGATCCAGGTGGCAAATCTTTGCCTTTGTAAACAAGCCCTTGTCCTACATCGGCAATTTCATATAAGCGAGGATATCTTTGGCAATAATCCCACACTTCTCGCAGAAGTTGCCAGCGAAGGTCATAATTTGTTGTTTCTAGGAAATTATTAAGCTCGACGTGTTCTTCCGGTGCTTGATAGCTCTCAATAAAATTTAGGAGGTCCCATTTTTGTATGTGGACATAGCGAGTTTTTATGGGAGACATACAAATACTTACTTTGGCTTTGCGCTTTCTTCCTATTAATACCGTTGAAGGGTGTCGAGAGGAGGTAAAAACATTTTCCGGCAGGGTACATATTGTCTCCAAATCATATTGTTCCAAGATATATTTTCGCAAACTTCCAGCATTGGAACTGTGTAAAAATCCTTGCGGTAAAATAACTCCAAAGACGGAGCCTTTAGGCATATTGGGCAAAGTACGCCATAACAATTCGGCAGCTTTGTTGATGTAACGTACTGGAATGCCGGATTGTGTATATTTATTTTTTTCCGTTGGTGTAAAATCCTGAAAAGGGGGATTGCACAATAATATGTTTGATTTCTTGGCTATATCTTTTAAGTGTTCCCCCCTGAAAACATCTTCCGATATTAGATTCCAGCCATTGGGATTGGGAATATCTGCAAGGGTTAAGGACAACTGAGCGATTTCGCGGGCGAAATCGTCGATTTCCATTCCTACCAGATGATTCTTAAGATATGTATGACAATCTTCAGAACTGGTAAAATCACTCATTTCACGCAATAGTCGCGCCGCCGAAACCAAAAACGGCGCATGACCGCATGTGGGTTCCAGAACAGTTCGGTTGTTTGAGGGAAGCTCTTTAATCCAATTAAACAGTTGCCAAACGATATAATCTACCAAGTAAGACGGAGTGGCATGAATCCCCAATGCTTTTCGTACTTCTTCTTTAATAAGCGTATTTTCGTACACGTAAGCAAGCGATTCCGTGGTTACGGAACGTAAATTTGCGAATTCTGATAAAATGGAAGCAGCACGTTGAAGGGCATCCATTTTAGGTTTCGGCATGCTTTCCGGCGGTTGATCGGAATGATAATGCGTTTGAACGCATTGTAAGGTTTCGCAGACATCTTGAAGATCAAGGTCCTTGAAATTTTCCACTTCCTTATCTTTGAGAATTTTCCCGGCCAAGAGCCAAAAGGACTTTTGAAAAAGCCATTTGCCTCTTTCCTTATTGATTTTTGGTTTATTTAAGTCTTCATATATTGTTTTCATCATGCGATTGAGTAAACTGGATAAGTGTTTACCTGCCTGTTCTTCCAGAAGCGGCATGAGGCCGACATCTACAAAACTCAATTGATATTGACGATCCAAACGACCAATCGTTTTCGCTCGCCGAATAGAATCTGGGGAGAATTCGTCTTTGTAAGATGCAAAGAATCCGGATACATTCGTAGCCGGGATTGTTTCGCGAAAAGTTACTTCTTTGGAAGTAGGCTGCCACCAGAGAATGGCAGGGCCGGTACAAACGAAGATGACCGGTGCCCCCAAATCGCGATACTTGTTGACTAAAGTTTCATGGTGTTTTTGTTCGGAGGATTCAATATCCAGTACGGCGACACATGCACTTCGGGCATCATAGGTCTTATCCGCAAAGGCTGCCAGGGGTACGGAAAGTTCCTGGAAAGGAAATTTGGTTTTTAATAATCCTTCTTGATACCCGCAACGTCGTAAATAGGGACGTAAACCGGAAGATGTTATATGAGAATTCGCCGTCACCCTTCACCTCCGAAGCCCAGAAAAACCATACTTCCATACCTCTTTCAATTATAATATCTGTCGGCGAGGTGGGAAAGCATAAATTTTTTATTATCAAGGAGTTAAAATTCATGAATTAACATTATTCGGATGACACCCGTTTGATCCGGTTGCCTAGTGCAGTGAGGATTTCGTAGGGGATGGTGCCGGCCAGTTTCGCTAGGGCCTGGGCGTTGCAGGGGCTGTCGGGTTTGTCGTCGAGCACGGTAACGGTCATGCCTTCGTGCGGCTCGGGAACGTGCGAGAGATCGACTATGGTCATATTCATACTAATCCGCCCCACAATCGGCAGATCGATATTGTCATAGCGCATACACGCCCGGTTGGATAACTCCCGGAACAGCCCGTCGGCGTATCCAATAGGAACAATGCCGATGGTGGTATCGCGCTGGGCGAAAAAGGTGCGGTCGTAGCCGCAGGATTGACCCGCCGCGATTCTCTTAACCTGCACCACCGGCGCCTCGACGCGGAGGACGGGCTTCAAGTCCCAATCCGGATTCGCTTCGCCCTCGATATTGGTGTAGCCATAGAGCCCAATGCCGCAGCGAACCATATCGAAGCGGGCGTCCGGCACTTTCAGTATCCCCGCCGTATTGGCCGCGTGCTTAATCACGTCGTTCCGCTCCTTGAGGCCGTTGCGGGCCAGGAATTTCTCGAACGTACACAGTTGATGCTCGGTGAAGGCAACGTCGTCGGCGTCGGCAAAATGGGTATAAACGCCGGCCAGGTGCAGTCGTTGTGAATGTTGAATCCGATCCAGCAACATGCCGGCTTCGTCCGGCAATACCCCCACGCGCCCCATACCGGTATCGAGCTTGAGATGGACGGGCAGCTTCTCGGCGTTGGAACTCAGTACGGTTTCGAGGTGTTGGACCGCATCGGTCGAGGCAATGGTGCAGTGGAAACCGCGGGCCTGGGCCAACTCGATGAGTTCCGCATCCAGACCGTCAAACAGCGGCGACATAACCAGGATGGTTTTCGCCGTAACGAAGGGGTGAATCTGCACGGCCTCTTCGATATTGAAGACCGCAAAGCAGGAGGCGTAGTCACCCTGGAGCTCGGGCCCGGTATTCTCCGGGGGAACGCTTAGAGAATTGACGATGTCTCTGGCGTTATGGCCGTAGCCGTTCGCCTTGACCACCGCACACAAGGTCGCCGCCGGGCCGATGATTGTTTTGAGCCGGCCGGCGTTATGACGCAGATTTTTCCGGCTGAGGTAGGCCTTGACGGTCTTCTGCGTCCGCTCGCTCAGACACATTGGTCCGATGCGAAAGGGACTCGTAACGTGGGGACGGCCGCGGAGGGGGATCCGCGCCGAAGAGCTTCCTTGCTGCATTTCGCTTTCCATATCGTTTTGACTCGATCTCGTAACTCGGGTTCTATAAATAAGTTCCGTATGAATCATGGTACGAAAGCGCAGTTCGGTCAAGGAAAAACACTGGACAATGGCACAATTTCTGGCCATAATCCCAAACTTTGAGTATCTGCATCCGACAATGGCAGTACCGGACTGTTGGAGCCTGACAATAGAAGCTGAGGAAAGGGAAACGAACCATGTTAAAGATTCTGGTATCAGACAAATTGGCAGAAGAAGGCCTGAACCTCCTGCGGAGCATGGACGATGTGGAAGTTACGGTAAATACCGGACTCTCGGAAGACGAACTGACGGAAATCATCGGTGAATTTGACGGCCTCATTATCCGCAGTGGGACAAAGGTGACCGCGAAAGTATTGGCGAAAAGCGGTAAACTCCGCGGGATCGCCCGCGCCGGTGTTGGTGTGGACAACGTCGATGTCCCCGTAGCGACCAGCAAGGGGATTCTCGTGATGAATACCCCCGACGGCAACACGATCAGCGCCGCCGAGCATACGGTCGCTCTGATGATGGCACTGTCGCGGCACGTGATCGCCGGTTGTACCAGTCTGAAGGCCGGCCGCTGGGACCGGAAACTTTTCATGGGTACCCAACTGATGGGCAAAACCCTCGGCGTCATCGGCCTGGGGCGCATCGGTATGGCCGTCGCCCGTCGCGCCCTCGGTTTGAAAATGAAAGTGGTCGGCTACGACCCCCTCGCCTCTCCGGAGACCGCCGAAGATGCCGGCATCCAGATCTGCGGCGACCTGAAAGACCTGTGCAAGCAATCAGACTACATCAGCCTCCACTGCCCGGTTACGGAGGAGACGCGGGGGATGATTAATGCGGAGTTGATCGGGAAGATGAAACCGACGGCGCGGATTATTAACGTGGCGCGGGGAGCGGTGATCGCGGAGGAGGCGTTGTACGATGCGTTGGCGGCGAACAAGATAGCGGGAGCGGCGCTGGACGTGTTCGCGCAGGAGCCGCCGGAGAATCGTCGGTTCGAGGAGCTGGAGAATTGCGTGGTGACGCCGCACCTGGGAGCGAGTACGGAAGAGGCGCAAATCGAGGTGGCGGTGGATGCGGCGGCGGAACTGGTCGATGCGCTGCGAGGAACGCAGATGCGCAATGCTCTGAACGCGCCGGGGATGGATAAAGCGCTGCCGGAGATCGTGCGGAATTACCGGGTGTTGGCCGAGCGGCTGGGGATGGTGGTCAGCAGTATCGCGCCGGGATCGATCCAGAAAATCGAGGCGATCTACCGGGGCGAAATCGCCGGAGCGGATACGGCGGCGGTGACCACGAGCTTTTCGGTGGGTTTGCTGCAGAAGCATTTCGAGGAGCCGGTGAACGTAGTGAATGCCCCGATGCTGGCCAAACAGCGCGGGATCAGTATCGACGAGGTGAAGAATCCGGATGCCAAGGATTATGCCAGTACGATGGCGGTGCGGGTGGTAACCGACAAGGTCGATCGGCAGGTGATCGGAACGATTATCGGTAAGGCGATGCCGCGAATTATTGGGATCGATGATTACGAACTGGAGATGTCGCCGGAAGGTACGATTATGATTATCTTCAACGACGACCGGCCGGGCGTGATCGGTTCGGTGGGATCGATCTGCGGCACGCATAAGCTGAACATCGGCACGATGGGGGTGGGTCGCGTGAAGGCGGAAGACCGGGCGGTGCTGGCGATCAGTCTGGACGAGGCGCCGGACGCCAAGGCGATTGCGGAATTTCAAAAACAGGATTTCGTCAAGAGCGTCTATGTGTGCGAACTGCCGGGCAATAGCGGCTAAAGCTGGGTTCTCAGGGCTCAGGGATCAGAATGAGCAATTAAGTTTCGTGTAGAGAATTGGAATCGCAGATACACACCGATAACATTGGTTTGGTGTTTTATCGTAGATTTCATTGATATTCGATAGGGATTCTTATTTTCTATACCTCCCATATTCTATAATGATTAAAGTTTGACTATGGCTATCTGCCGATTATAATTACGGATAGGATGCATACTTAGAGAGGGAGTAGGCGTAGTGTTACAAAGGCAAAAAATCATTCTGAGCATAATAAATCATTATGATAATGATGTTTCTAAAATCTTTTTCGTAAAATTAGCTTTTTTGGTTGGTCAAGAATCAATTACAAAAAACGATTCTTCCTATTATGATTTCGTGCCTTACAAGTTTGGTCCTTTCTCTTTCTCACTTTACAAGGAAATAAGTGCGTTAGAAAATAATGGTTATGTAAATTGTACAGAAAAGTCGATAAGGACCAACTCGGCACTGTCCAGAGAAATAAAAGATAAAATAAGCGAACTTGATTGGAAATTAATTGATTCCATAGATCGTGTTCTTGAGAAGTACGGCAAAATGAACCAGGGCAATCTAATTCAATATGTTTATCATAAATTCCCTTGGTATGCCATCTCGAGTGATTTAAAAAATCAACTTCCCAAAAAACTTCCTGTTCGTCCGGTAGCGAAAAATGCAATATACACGATCGGCTACGAAGGTCTAAGTGTAGATAAATTTTTCAATTTATTGATGCAATACGGCATACAAGCAATTATTGACGTTCGCGCAAATCCCATTTCTCGTAAATACGGCTTTGCAAAAAAGTCTTTAAGTGAAATTTCGAACAAACTCGGGCTTACGTATTACCACTTTCCAAAACTGGGGATTGACGGTTCTTCCCGTAGAAATTTGAGTGATTACCATTCTTACCAGGAATTACTCAAACAATACGAAACCTTCATGTTGCCGAAACAAAGACCAGAAATAAAGAAATTGATCCATCTTTTGAAGGAATGCCCATCAATATTGCTTTGCTACGAAAGAGATGTAAACTGTTGTCATCGGGGAAGACTAGCTACGAAAGCTTCAGAAAACAGTGGACTCCAGGTGATTCATATACAGAATTGATGCGATAATTTGGGGGTGGCTGTGTCGCTACTAAAAATTCTAATTACGGTAAAAACGTATCCGATACCCTCCTCGAAATATGACGAACTTGTTTGTACAGCAGGCGTTACAGAAAGCGGCGATTTTATAAGACTTTATCCGATCAAATATCGTGATCTTCCCTTTAGCCAACAATACCAAAAGTATCAGTGGATTGAAGTGGAAGTGGAAAAACATTGCGGTAGAGACAATCGAAAAGAAAGTTATAGACCTATAGATGATACACTTAGAAAGCTAGGAGAACCCATTCCTACCCAAACAGGAGATTGGTCGGAACGCGCTCATTTTGTACTAAGAGCCCCTAACAAAATGGAACAGTAATTGCATATCTTTGGCCATAGGAAC
>CAZNQT010000221.1:0-7777 GCA_964574885.1 uncultured Pirellulales bacterium | reverse complement strand
GATTGGGCCAAGACCATCAACACGACGGATACGGATCCATTCCGGATTGGGTTCTATAACAATAATTCTTTCGACGGCATCATCGATGACGTCCGAATCTACGACGCACCTTTGGGTGCGGATGCGATCCGGACCATGTTCTTCGATGTCGTGGAAAAATGGTGTTACGATCATCCCACTGGCGATTTGTCTGGGCCGGCGGGCGTACCGGACTGCGTGGTCGATCTGTTTGACTATGCAAAACTGGCCAGCGAATGGCTGAAGTGCAATCTGTTGCCGGATACCTTGTGCCCCTAACAGGCGGATAATCCGGTTACTATAACAACAACGTAGGGTAAGTAAAAATATGAGAATATTACGGAGGAACCAAAAATGAAAAAAGTACTAATGGGAGTTATGGTAATTAGTTTAGGCCTGGCGGGCATTTCGTCCGCAAAGCCCCTGGTGGATAACCTGGTGGGCTATTGGGCACTGGACGGCAACGGAAACGACGCCTCGATCTTCGGGAATGACGGTACGTTTGTCAATTCTCCGGAGGTCGTTCTGGGCGATCCGAACGTCGTGTTAGGCCAGGCGCTGCATCTCGACGGCACCAATTATGTCTCAATCGACAACGCCCCGGTGTTCGACATCCCCGGCCCGATCACCTTGTCGGCGTGGATCAAGGTCGATGTGTTTGATACGGATTGGCAGACGTTCTTCTGTCGGGGCGACTGGTCCTGGCGGATGGCGCGTTCCGGCGGCGATTCTGCGGACCCGGAAGAAGTTGCGTTTCACATGAGCGGACCGAGTGATTATGGTCCCTATGGCGTGAAAGACGTGGTGGACGGCCAATGGCATCACATCCTCGGCCACTGGCCCGGTGATGGAACCCCTGCCACGCTCTACGTCGATGGCGCCGTCGATGCCGCTACCGGAAATCTGACCGGGTCGATTCAATCCGCGGCGCAGGCCGGCGCCGATGACCCGGTTACGATCGGTTGCCAGATCAATTACGGCACGGTTCAACGGCAATGGAAAGGTTATGTGGATGAAGTGGCCATCTGGAACCGGGCGCTGACCGCCGGCGAGATTGCGGCGCTGTATAACAGTGGCAATGCGGTTTCGATTGTGGACTGGCGAGCCACGCCCCCGATTTCTCCGGCCGATGGTGCTGAGGGCGTGGTTGTAGATCCGAGCGTTACCCTGGAGTGGACGGCCGGTACGGGCGCTTCCCCGGCCATCACCAGCCACAACGTGTATATAGGGACGGATCAGGCAGCCGTTGCCAACGCCACGACAAGTGATACCGGCATATATCAGGGCAACACGACCAATACGCAATGGACCGTCAACGGACTGACCCAGGATAAGATCTATTATTGGCGGATCGATGAGTGCAACACGGCCAACATCACAGAGCCCAACGAAACCGCCAAGGGTGTTATCTGGTCCTTTGACGCCGATTATCGAGTGACGTTTGTGCAACAACCGGCCAATGTATTTCCGATTGCCGGCGATACAGTGCAGTTTTCGGTGGTGGTGACTTCCGATACGCCGGTCACTGCCTATCAGTGGTTCGGTCCGTCCGGTATGCTCACGGACGGCGGCGACGTCTCCGGCGCTACCACGGATACCCTGACGGTCGCCAACGTGGAAGCCGCGGATGAAGGCGGATATTACTGCGCCGTGACCAATTCGTATGGCGCCAAGGAATCCAATCCGGGTCAATTAACCCTGCTGGAGTTACTGGGCCACTGGCCTCTGGACGGCAACGGGAACGACATTTCCGGTAACGGCAACGATGGTGTCAAACAAGGCGATGGTACGGAAGCGTATGCGACAGGCATTATCGGCCAGGCTGCCAACTTCACCAACGACTGGATGCTGGGGATTCCCAATCCCTCTTTCTTCGATGTGGCGAATAACAGCCTCACAGTGTACTGCTGGATTAATTCCAGCGGCACCGATAACTGGGAACCCTTCGTGAGCCGGCGTGGCGAGGGTAGTGAAGGCTGGCAGTTGCGGAAACGTGGCGGAGATGATATCGTCACCTTTACTCTCCGCAATACCTCCGGGGATGACGATCCCACACCGTCTCGGCGCGGTCTCTTTAACAGCCAGTGGCATCAGGTCGTTGGAACCTATGACGGCGCCCAGCGTGTGATTTACATGGACGGCGTAGCCATCATGTCCTTCCCGGATACCGGCACCATCGGCAGCGCGGACGAAGCGGTCGCGATCGGCGGTCGCTTTAACGGTACGGCTGCGGAATCCTTCTTCACGGGCCTCATTGATGACGTGCGCATCTACAATGGCGCCTTAAATGCCAATACGGTGGCGGCGCTCTACACCGCGGCGACGGGCCTGCCGGTATGTACGAATCCTCCGGATAGTGATATTTCGGGACCGGCCGGCGTACCGGACTGCATTGTGGATACCTACGATCTGGCAGCTCAGCTCAGCGCCTGGCTGGAATGCAACTGGATACCGGATACTTTCTGTCCCTAATTAGTGGAAGTGAAATGGTCCTCGGCCTTGACCGGGGAAGGATAGATATTTAAGTAAATTTAAGTGTGGGGCCTGTGTTACAAAGCGACACAGGTCCCACATATCATATCCGCCCGAAAACATACTGCCGTTTATGGGACGCTGAGAATGGGGGATTTCAGCGAAATCACAAACGGAGGGGGGTAATACCTATTTACGTCGTAATATATAAATATATTTGTTGTCACAAAATATGGTTTCGGGGCACTATAATATATTTGGAGTATGACATATTAAAATCCGATAAAGCTATAAGAATTCTAACCTATTATAAAATAAGAACTAACAGAGGGAAAAACACTTGGCAAAACGTTAGTTTCTTGTTAGAATATTGTTTAGATACGAAGAGATGAAGTGCATATAGCGAGTGAGGAAAGAAGTAGATGCAATCCCCCTATTCCCCGAGAATATGGTTTGTAGCATTATTTATATTAGCTTCGACATGGGGTACTGCCTGGGCGGATATCGATTCTGATCTGGTGGCGTATTATAATTTCGAAGAGTTAGCGGGACTCCTGGGTGAGACCATCGCGGACCGTAGTGGAAATGGACATGACGGCGTCTGCCGGCAGAACCAAAGTACCTTGAAAGTACCGACGATTGTATCCGGACCGCCGGACCTGGGGGATGCATTATCCTATGATGGGGATTTCTATGTCCAGATTCCCAATCACACTGATTTCGATATACTCGGTCCCATCACTATGGCAGCGTGGATCAAGGTCGATCTATTTGACCAGGATTGGCAGACTTTCTTTTGCCGGGGCGACTGGTCCTGGCGGATGGCGCGTTCCGGCGGCGATCCGGCAGACCCGGAAGAAGTCTCTTTCCATATGAGCGGCTTAAGTGATTACGGTCCCTATGGTGTGACAGACGTGGTGGACGATCAATGGCACCATGTTGTGGGCGTCTGGCCCGGCGATGGCGCCCCAGCTACTTTATACGTCGATGGCGAGGTGGATGCCGTTACCGGCAATCTGACCGGAACGATTCAAACGGCAGCACAGGCGGGAGCGGATGATCCGGTTACGATCGGCGCCCAGATCAATTACGGCAGCCTACGCCGCCAGTGGAAAGGACAAATCGATGAGGTAAGGCTTTACAGTCGGGCTCTGAGTGAAACAGACGTCCAGGATTTGTATGAATTTAATCTCACGAATTATAATGCAAAACCCCAGGTGGATGCCGGCGCGGATCAAATTCTGGTTCTACCGAACGATACGATTGCGCTGGACGGCGCCGTCAGCGATGACGGTCAGGGAAATCCCGACGGGTATCTGTTTACGCGCTGGACGTTTATAAGCGGTCCGGGCGTCGTGACGTTTGATCCGAATGAATTTGTCGAAAATCCGACTGTCACCTTTTCGTATGATCCGGGGATTTATGTATTTGAATTGTATGCCACCGATGGGGATAAATTTGCTGCCGATACGGTGGTGATTGTCCTGAATGAATCGATTCCGGGCGACCTGAATGGCAATAATATAGTAGATATGTTTGATTTGAAAATGTTCTGTCAGGAGTGGCCGGACTCTCCCGGTGTGTTGGCGGATTTGAATGATGACAACCGGGTAGATATAGTTGACTATGCGCAGTTTGCCGGGAACTGGTTGAAACGGGGGCCTTCGCTGGTGATTAACGAATTCCTGGCGAGTAACAGTTCGACGGAACCCCCCGATCCTCAGGGCGAATATGATGACTGGATCGAGCTCTATAATCCCACCGAAATGGCCATTGACGTGGGGGGAATGTTTCTAACGGATGATTTGAACGATCCTCAGAAATGGCAGTTCCCCACCGACCGACCAGGTGAGACCATCGTGCAATCCCATGATTTCCTGCTCATCTGGGCGGATCAGGATATTGAAGATACTCCGGGACTGCATGCAAATTTTGAACTGAATGCTGATAATGGGGAGGAAATCGGTCTCTATGATTCGGATGGTACATTGTTAGACAGTATTATCTTTGGCGAACAGGATATCGATGTTTCTTATGGGCGCGATCCGGATACCAGTGAAAACTGGTACACGTTAACTCCAACCCCTGATGGCTCGAATATAGGCCAGAGCCTCAATATTGTTGCGGATACCAAATTCAGCGTGGACCGGGGATTCTATGACGATCCGATCCAGGTGGAAATCACCTGTGCCACCGAAGGCGCCACGATTTACTATACTACGAACTTTGAAGAACCGGAGGATACACCGAGCGCAACCAATATCGAATATCAGGGACCAATCCCTATCGACAAGACGACCTGTCTGCGCGCCAAAGCGTTCAAGACCGGCTGGAAACCCAGTAATACGGATACCCACACTTATATCTTCCTGGACGACGTGGTTCTCCAGGATGAAAATCCCGCCGGCTTCCCGGCGAACTGGCGGGATCAACCGGCCGAGTACGGTATGGACCCGGATGTCATTGGTCCGGGCGATCTGTACGGGGGTATATACGCCGCGACAATCAAAGACGATCTTAAGGCTATCCCCACCATGTCGCTGGTCATGGAGATGGAGGATATCTTTGGGTACAGTACGGGCATTTACTCCAATCCGACTGGGGAGGGAATTGGCTGGGAACATCCCGGTTCGGTGGAGTTGATTTACCCCGATCCCGCTACGGCGCCTGATGACGGCTTTCAAATCAATTGTGGCGTGCGGATCTACGGCGGCGTGGGTCGCTACCCGCAGTTTGAGAAGCACACATT
Organism: uncultured Pirellulales bacterium; assembly: GCA_964574885.1. GTDB lineage: Bacteria > Planctomycetota > Phycisphaerae > Sedimentisphaerales > SM23-30 > JAFGFX01. Next base: position 2,538 of record CAZNQT010000221.1, on the reverse strand, counting down.
TCGCTTCCTGTTTAAGGGCATCTACGGATCTACTAAATTGAACTACGACTTGTTCGGAAACAATGCCGTTGATAAGTTCGACACGATTATTGTCCGTGCCGGATTTAATAACTCCTGGCACGGAATTTACGACTGGTCGCCCCAGTATCTCCGCGACCCCTGGATGTGCCAATCCCAACTGGACATGGGCCGTCCCGGTTTACATGGCACCTTCGTTCATCTCTACATAAATGGTTTGTATTGGGGCGTGTATAATCCAATCGAACGATGTACCGGCAGTTTTGGCGCCAGTTATCTCGGAGGTGATAAAGAGGATTACGACGCGCTGAATTCCTATCCGAGAAATATCGTGGATGGCAACGCAGTGGCCTGGGTCGCCGCTCAGGATCTTGCCGATGCCGGTGTCGCTGATCAGGCCGGATATGACCAACTGGCACAATACGTCGATATCCCCAATCTCATTGATTACATAATCCTCAATATCTACGCGGGCAACCAAGACTGGGATGATCATAACTGGTATTCCATTCGACATCGTGTTGAAGGGGCAGGGTGGAAATTTATTAGCTGGGATGCCGAACGAACGCTCGAATCCATTACCGGAACCGATCGAACCGGTATCAGTCAATACAATAAACCTTCCTATCTCTATAGCCGATTAAAGACAAATCCCGAATTTCGCGTGCAGTTCGGCGATCGGGTTCATAAGCACCTTTTTAACGATGGCGCCCTCACCCCAACCAAGACCTACGAGCGCTATCTAAAATTAGCGACGGTTATCGACCGCGCCATTGTCGGCGAATCCGCTCGCTGGGGCGATTCCAACAGTTCCACACCTAAAACACGCGCTGATTGGGTCGCAGAACGAGACCGATTGTTAAATCAATACTTTCCTCAACGCACCGATGTGGCGCTCGGATTCTTCAAAGGTGCGAACTTGTATCCCAATATCGAAGCACCAGTATTTAATATCAACGGTTCTTATCAGTATGGCGGCTATAGCAACAGCGGCGACTTGCTCAGTATGGATAATCCCAACGGTTCCGGCGCCATTTACTATACCGTCGATGGCGCCGATCCTCGTCTGCCGACGACCGTTCAAAGCACCAGTGAGCAATTGGTCGCTGAATCTGCTCCGAAAAAAGTACTTGTGCCCACCGCTCCGCTTGCCAGTGACTGGACCGGAGGACAGGAACCCTTTGACGATAGCGGCTGGGATGAAGTTGATATTGATTTGGCTCTGGATTTCGATAGCGCTGACGGGACGATTGATTTTGTCGATGTCGGCGCCAAGGCATCTCAGTTCGGCATCGAGGGGAACAAGCCCAAGACGATTACCGCCTGGGTTTATACCCGCTCGTTCAACGGGGGCGGAATCTTTGATATGGGCAATTACGATGAAGCACAGAATTTTTCTCTGCGTACTCTCAGCGATAATTACTGGCGCGTGCAATTCTGGGGATCAGCCGATATTGATTTCCCTTATCCCTCCCAGGATACGTGGGTTCATTTCGCCCTCGTCCACGACGGGACAAACACCACTGTCTATGCAGACGGAATTCCCCAAGCCTCCCAGTCAAGGACGCTGAACACCTCGGACACGATTGGCTTCAAAATCGGCGTCTGGAGAACGGATTATTTCAACGGGGTCATCGATGACGTGCAACTATACGATCAGGCCCTGGATCAAACGGATGTGCAGTTGATCATGAATCAGGGAACCTGCAGCAAAACTCCGGTCTCCCGCTGGGAATTAAACGGCGGGGATAAGGCATACGATACTGTTGGTTCGTATAACGGCACGTTAGAAGGCGAACCGACCTGGATTCGGAGAGATTTTGCCGAAGGACTTTTCGGCGTCGGTTATGAAAACAATCCGGGCGATACGATAAATTACACAGACCTCATCGCTCACGATGTCAAAGCCAAAATGCTGGATACGATGGCTTCCTGTTATATCCGAATTCCCTTCACCTTGGATACGGATCCAGGCGAACTCAACTTTATGACTTTGAAAATACGTTACGATGACGGATTTGTGGCCTATATCAACGGCGAAGAACTTACCCGCGCTAATATCAACGCTGATCCTCCGGACTGGAATGACACCGCCGATGGACAACAAACGAGTGATAGTGCCTCACGAGAATTGAAAACGCTCAAAGTGACCCGGGAGATGAATCCGGATGTGTTTGACGCATTGCAGACCGGTGACAATATCCTGGCGATTCAGGGATTGAATGTAAGTATCGGTAGCAGTGATTTTCTGATTTCAGCGGAGTTATATGCCGGCAATGGAGCCCCCATGGGAGAAATCGTTTCCCCAACGGCTTGGGTATATTCCGATCCAAACTCGTTAACCAGGAGCGTACGAGTAAAAGCGCGGGTACTGAGTGATGACTCACAGTGGAGTGCGTTGAATGAAGCGGTGTATGCGGTGGGGCCGGTGACGGAGAATCTGCGGATTACGGAAATTATGTATAATCCGGCGGACGATCCTAATACTGAGTTTATAGAGGTGATGAATATTCACCCGAC
>CAZNQT010000220.1:0-7805 GCA_964574885.1 uncultured Pirellulales bacterium | reverse complement strand
GTCCTGAACTGCGGTCACACGATCGGTCACGCGATCGAGACCGTCTGGGCGGCGCATGGCGGGGATATCCATCACGGCGAAGCGGTATCGCTGGGGCTGGCGGCGGCCGGGCGTTTGGCGGTGCAGCGGGGATTATTGAAACCGGATGAATTAGAGCTGATATGTCAATTATTGACATCGTTTCATCTGCCGGTACGAATTGCGATAAAAGACCGCATGGGGCAAGGCCCCACCCTACCGGGAGATCGCGTGGGCCACAGGCCCACCCTACAGGCATTGCCCGGCGCCTTGCGTGAGATACCGGCGGCTCAGTTGTACGAAGCGATGCGGCAGGATAAGAAGGTGCAAAGCGGCAAGATCAAGTTCGTACTGCCGAAGTCGATCGGGGATTGCGTCTTCGTGGACGATCTAACGGAAGCAGAAATTCAACAGGTGATTCTGTCCTTGGGCCAATAGAAATATAAGGTGTGCAAGGCACGCCCTGCCGAGCAAAATTCTGATTTCAGGTTTCAAGTTCCAGGTTTCAGGTTGAAGAGAAGGCAAATTCTTCGTACTTATCCCCAGCTAAAACTATACCCGATTGGATAAGGTCCGATATGGCATCGGTTCCGGCGGGAGCGTCGATCCCCGTCGGCGTCAAGAGGTCATTATCAGTATTGGTAAACCTGCTGATAGCAGTGTACATTTGGGGGAAAAGAATCCTTACTATATCCTGTTCAGGCGATTCCCGTATTTGCCCGATAATGGTTTGGAGCGGGAGTTACGTGCGGCTTAAACATAACAAGACGTTATTTGATAGCGGGAATATGATTTAACTCGCTCTTGTTTGGAGTTATTGCAATGTCAGGTCTAAACAAACATGTGTTTCCAAGCTGCGTATGGATTCTCATCGGTCTGTGGGGATTGGTATTGACGTCGTCCCTGCGAGCAGCGGAGCTATCCACCGAATCCAACGAGGCAACCGAGGCGTCGGAAGGCGCAGAAAACGAGTATATAGATATGCCTTTGGAGAAGCTGATGAAGGTAGAAGTAGTGTCGGCGTCCCGCCAGACCCAGCCTCTCGAGTGGTCGTCGGTGCCGATCAGCGTCATCACCGCGGAAGACATTCACTACAGCGGCTTAACCACCCTACCGGAGATCCTTCGTCTGGCCTGCGGCGTGGACGTCATCCGGTTCGACCGTAACCGCTATGGAGTAGGCGTTCGAGGTATGCACGGGATCTTCTCCGACCGTACACTGGTATTGGTCAACGGTCGTCCGTCGGGTGATTTCGTATATGGGAGGATTCAGTGGCTGGACATACCGGTATTCGTGGAAGACATAGAGCGTATCGAGGTGGCGCGCGGTCCTACGGGTTCTGCCTGGGGCGCCAACGCCTTTACCGGGATGATCAATATCATCACGAAAAAGCCGAAGGAGGTTCTGGGTTGTTTCGGGACCACGACGTTCAATGATTTCGGGGATTCCTATAGCCAGGTGCGCTGGGCGGCGGAGAAAGACAAATGGAGTTGGCGGTTTTCGGCAGGTTACGAAAACTTTGAGGATTCCGATGCCGCCGGCGCCGGAAAATACGAGTCGGCGGTACCTGCCTTAAACGAGTTGATGGGTTTCGATCGATTTACGGCGAATGATTTCAGCCGGAATTGGCGTTTCGATACGGAGGCGATTTACCAGCATTCGGATCAGACGAAATTGTCATTTGGCGCCGGTTACGGATACAATGAAATGGGCAGCGGCGAATTCATTGGACATTACGTCGATGATCACCGTCTGAACAGTTCGACGCGGCTATTCACTCGTTTGGATCATACGTTCGAGGACGGCAGCAGCGGGTATCTGCAATGGTTTGACAATATTTTCGTCACGCATAATCCACCCATGGAGAAACGGTACTCGTTCCAGGAGCAGGATCTGGAAAGTCAATACAACTTTAAGCTCGGCGAACGACACGAGGTCACGGTGGGCGGTAACGTACGGTGGGCGCATATTACCACGAAGGACACCTTTGCTTCCAGTTGGCCAAACGCACCGCTGGATGAATATTGGGTCGGCGCCTTTCTGCTCGACCGTTTTGCGCTACATAAACGTTTAACGTTTGAAAATCAGATTCGCTACGACTGGTTCTCGGAAACGCACTGCGACTGGTCCTGGCGGAGTTCGGCCCTGTACGGTCTGGATGACGCGAAACAACATATCCTGCGCATCAGTACGGCCAAGGCCTTTCGGACGCCTTCGGCCGTGATCCAGGAGAACATCGCCCGCGCGCCCGGCGGTTTTCTCGAGTTGGATATGCCGACGGAGGCGATCCGGAACGAGGAGACATGGTCGCTGGAGGCAGGCTACAGCGGCAGACTGACCGAGAAAGTTATCTTGCGAGTCAACGGTTACTATCAACGTTTCGATCATCTGATCCACTTGAGTACCTCGCAAACCACCTGGGATAATCTCGACGGGGGAGATGGATACGGATCGGAAGTGGAGTTGGCCTGGGAAGATACGTGGGGCAAGCTGTCCACGTGGTACGCCTACAACGATTTTCACACGGACCAGTACGATCAGGGCATCCGTTCGTATTATCCGGCCTATCACAAAGTGGGCGTAACGGGCCGGTTGTTTCTGCCCGGCGGCTGGACGCTCAATACGAACTACGTGTATAACGACGCCGGGATACTGCCGGCGTTCGACTTACAACGTACCGACGTATTGCACCGTCTGGATCTTACGCTGGCCAAGAGCTTTCTCGATGACAAAGGCGAGGTCATGCTGGGCGTGTTCGACGTGCTGAATGACAATCACAGTGTCATCTGGCCCAACGGTCAATTTACCAATTACGAGACGCCGGGGCGGTCGTTCTTCGCCCGGGTGCAATTCAAATTTTAACGAAGGTTTTTTTGCGATACATATATAAGAGGATGAGCCAGACGAGCACGAAGCCTGCCAGCGCCCGGGCGAACGGCTGCCAATCGCCGGTCCAGGGTTTCAGGCCGTTCACGAACACCCCGGCGATATCGCGAAAGTTCCAGATATGCGTGGCCATATAAACGAATATGGAATTCATCCCGATTACGATAAATATATACGCCCAGCGCCAGAGTCGGAAGATATCGATAATCAGATAAAAGATCGCTAACAGTAGAAACGAAATCCCACCGGTGACGAGGACCATCGAGCTGGTCCAGATGTGTTTGATGATCGGGAACGAAAGCTTACCAAAGTAGTGCCCCCACCCCCAGCCCAGCGCCGTCGTAGAGATTCCCAGAAGAAAGAGGAAGAGGAAGATTTTGCCCTTGGCCTGTCGCGATTTTAAGAGCATGCCGGCCCAGACGCCCATCATTACGGTGCAGACAAACGTCAGGCTGCTGAGAAACCAGGTATAGGTTCTGGCGCCGTGATCCTGGAATTTTCCAAGAATATTCTGGTCGATATAAAAGGCGAGGTTGGCTTCCGGTTCCAGGGATCCCCTACCGTGTTCCGGGATGGGTACCAACATCATCAGGCCCCAGAACAACAGGAGCAGTACCACCACGATGATGATCTGCCAGCGCACCCGAAATTGCAGAAACAGGATCGACGAGAACAGATACCCCACGGCAATGGCCTGGAGCGTATTACAAAAGATATGTAATTTGTCCCAATCGTACTTTAGCAGATTGCCCTGAGCGACCATGCCCAGAATAAACAGGATAATCGAGCGAATGATGATATGCCGATATAAACGCCCTTTACTATTTTGAGCGAGTCGTTTGGCGAAGGCGAAGGGCATCGCCGCCCCCACGATGAACATGAACAAGGGCATAATCATATCCCAAGCCGCAAATCCCTCCCAATCAGGATGATCAAGCTGAGGCATCAGATATGTCGTGTACCAATCAACTTTAAGTGCGTTACCCAACGCCTTGAATATCATTCCGCCGCCAATAATCCAGAACATGTCGAAACCCCGCAGGGCGTCCAACGATCGCACCCGTCCGGTCGAAACCGGCTTTGCCTCCGGGACCTGGGCTACCTGATCTGCTTCCATGATGCACTCCTTTCCGTTTATCTGCGAATAAAACATTACCATTAGATCGTCAAAAATAAAAGAAATTAGTAAATATTCCGTGAATCCATTATAATTTACCGACCGAAACACGAAAGGAGCCGTCCCATGACTGTTAAAGTAACCAGATTTCAATGGATACTCGGATTTTCGGTTCTCTGTCCAATCGGATTTTTCGCGGGTTTGACTGCCCGTGCCGCTGCCTCCCAAATACAAATTCCCAAACACCATCCGTTCCTGGCGTGCAGTCGCGTGGAATTGGCCCGGCTGCAAAGGGCCTATCAGAGCGAGGGGCGCGAGCACAATATTGTCGCGAATTTCGCCCGTCAGGCGGATCGCTTTCTCAATAAGCCCGTCTCGTATCCCCCCCGCGGCGGTCAGCACAACCAGTGGTATCAGTGCGACCAATGCGAAATCGCCCTGAAGACCATCGACGATACCCACCATCAGTGCCCCCGTTGTAAGAAGGTATATAGCGGCGAACCTTACGACGATGTGATCTTCAGTCGCACGCATAATCGGAATCTGAGTCAAATGACGACGGCGGCGTGGGCGTATGCGATTACGGGGCAAACGAAATATGCCGAGTATGCGGCGAACATACTGCTCGGCTATGCCGATCGCTATTCCCAATATCCCTATCACAGCGCCCACCGCAATCCTCTGAGTCGTTCCGGGGGGCACCTGTTCGAACAAACTCTTAATGAAGCGGTCTGTATGTCGCGACAGATCGCGCCGGCGTACGATCTGATTTACGATGCCGGCGTTTTGTCAGAGGCGGAGCATAAAAAAATACAGGAAGGTCTTATCCGACCGATGCTGAAAAATATTGATAAGCATAAGGCCAGCAAGAGTAACTGGCAGAGCTGGCACAACGCCGGCTTGCTCGCCGGCGGCGCCATGCTGGGCGAAACCGACTGGATTCAGCGAGCGGTCTTCGACCCGAAAAACGGTTTCAAACAGCAAATGAAAATTTCCGTTTCCGAGGACGGTATGTGGTACGAAAACAGTTGGGGCTATCACTTTTATACCTTGAGCGCCCTGGTAACGACGGCCGAAAGCGCCCGCCGACTCCGAATCGATCTCTGGCAGGACGATACGTTTAAGAAGATGTTTACGCTGGGAGTCTATTACACGATGGGCGACGGCAGGCTGCCGCGTTTCGGCGACGACGTGAATTCCTCGATCCGGGGCAAAGGACGATTAATGGAACCGGCCTACCATGCCTATCGAGATAAAGCGATCCTGGCGCTCTTGAGTGACAAACCGAGTTTTGATAGCATTCTCCTGGGCCGTAAGATCGAATCCCAACCGGAAATGCCCCTGCTGGAAAGTCGCGTTTTTTCCGGCGCCGGTCACGCCATACTACGTACGCAGGGCAAAGCCGGCCTGACCGCCGCGTTTACGTTTGGACCGTACGGCGGCTTTCACGGTCATTACGATAAATTGAGTTTCGTCTTTTACGGGTACGGTAAGGAACTGGCTGTCGATCCCGGCCGGGCGCGCAGTCAGGCCTATCGTCTGCCGATTCACCGCAATTGGTATAAAGCAACCATCGGCCACAACGCCATTTTGGTGGACGGTCTAAGTCAAAAACCCGCCGCCGGCAAACTGGAACTCTTTCAGGCCGACCAGAAATGCGCCGTCGCGGTCGCCACCTGCGATCAGGCCTATCCGGGCGTGAACCAGAAACGGCTGTTACTTCTTACGGACCGCTATCTGCTCGTCCTGGATGAATTGCAGGCGGACCAATCCAGGCGGTTCGACTGGCTCTACCATAACCGGGGCCAAACCGTCGTCGGCGACCTGGACAGCCAAGGAACGTTTGCGAAAAAGAATTATCCCGGCAGCGAATATATTCACGTGCATAAATACGGTCCATGCGACGGCGCCATTCGCGCCAGATTTGCGGATAAGGACCTGACCACGCATCTTACGATGGCGGGCTCCCCGGATACGCACGTAACGTATGCCGACGGCCCGTGCAGTTCCATCACGGACCGCGTCCCCCTGATTATCGTCAGCCGTCGGGGTAAAACGATGAATTTCGTTACCGTTCTGGAACCCGTACCTACCGGTTCTAAGCCGTGGGCGAAAAACATCAAGACGGAACGCCGGGGCGATGGCACTATGATCCTTGTCGAAACTGCCGGCGAAAACGATACCATCAACTACGTCCCCGGCAAGGGCGTTATCGTCACTCGCGGCGACGAAATTCTTCTCACCAACGATAAAAATGATTGACCGGAAACAATCTCCCCGTTAACATAGGGTATTGCACATGAAAGGAGATTGGGAGTAAGGCAGTGTAACGATGAAAAAGAAAAACGGCTTCACACTGATCGAATTGTTAATTGTGGTGGCAATCATCGCCGTCTTGGTATCTATCCTGCTGCCGGCCCTGCGCAAAGCAAAGGAGCAGGCCAAATTAACATACTGCTTGCACAACCTGCACAGTTTATCCCAGCCCTGGATCATGTATGCGAATGATTCGAAAGATCGTTTGATGAACGGTCTGACCGCCCGGATTCGAAAGATCAGCGACGCCCCTTTAACCTTTGACTGGAAATTCAAAACCGATCCTTCTCAATATCACACGGAACCTTCCTGGGTCGGCTGGTGGGAGGACACGCCCCAAGACTACAAGAAGGCCCAGTTGGCCTGCCTGGAATTGGGATTGTTATTTCCCTATTGCCACAGCACGAAATTTTATCTCTGCCCCGCACACGAACCGTACGAGGAGTGGCGTACCTATTCGATCGTTGACTCCATGAATGGCTACGACAGCGTCGATGGCGGTGATGTGGTCAAAAAGCTGAGCCATATTAAATGGTCCGAAGAACGCATGGTCTTTATCGACGAAGGCTACGCCACTACGGAAAGCTGGACCATCTATGCCAATCGCGTGCAATGGTGGGACCAAGTCCCCTTGCGGCACGGCATCGGCACGTCCGTTTCCTTCGCGGACGGTCATAGCGAACACTGGAAGTGGATCGATGAACGAACTGCGATGTTTACCCGGGGAGAAATGAATTCCGTCGATGCCGCCCAGGACAATCACGATTTTATAAAAATCCAGCGCGCCGTCTGGGGCCGATACTGCGGTCCCTGATTCATTTTAACGCAATTTCCTCCGAACCATTTTATCGATGAGTAGCTCCGAATAGTTAACTCGTTGATTAGGTCTTCTGAATTTTTACTCTGGTATTGGCAAATTCCCGTGATTATGATAGTGTAGTCTGGTTGTTACCTGGAATTTGGGTTTAGGCAGGACAATGGCGCAAAGTACGGAAAATCATAAACTTACACCGGCCATGCGGCAGTATCATCATTTCAAGAGCCAATACGCCGACTCGATCCTGTTCTTTCGCATGGGCGATTTCTACGAAACCTTCTACGAGGACGCCAAGACCTGCTCTCAGGTACTCGGCATCGCCCTGACCAGCCGCAGCAAGGACAAAGATCCCATCCCGCTGGCGGGCATCCCCTACCATGCGCTGGACGGTTATCTAAAAAAAATGATCAAGGCCGGCTACAAGGTCGCCATCTGCGAGCAGGTGGAAGATCCCGCGCTCGCTAAAGGCGTCGTTAAGCGCGACGTCGTCCGCCTCGTCACCCCCGGCACCCTCACCGAAGAATCGCTGCTCGACGAACGCACCGGCAACTACCTGGCCGCCGTCTGCTTTGCCCGTACGCTCACCGGTAAAGAACCGCGCACCGGCAGCGAAAAAGAAATGGCGGGACTGTCCTGGGTGGAACTTTCTAC
>CAZNQT010000219.1:0-7817 GCA_964574885.1 uncultured Pirellulales bacterium | reverse complement strand
GGTTCTTATGGCCAAAGATATGCAATTACTGTTCCATTTCGTTAGGGGCTCTAAACAGATCGACTTTCAGCGTCGGGATTGGAAGGGTCGATTTTTGATCGGCAACGCAGGTGACAATAACGGCGATTGTGTCTGGTTCAATGGTAAACCGGTAATTGATGCATGGGATATGTGACGAATGCGTATCCATTGGTCCATATTGCAGTACACTTCCTTTTCTTTCTGCTGAAAATCCGTTTTCCTTCACAGCATCCGCAACTGTGATCTCTACGCATTTTCACAGAAATTCCTTGGAAGTGTCACAGTTTTACACCGCCCCGCCAGGCGCCACAGTTTCTCTCCGCCCTTCACAAACATGTATGAAGAATTATATCGATTGTAGTGGTATGAAATTGCAATAAATGCCCTCATCCTGATCGGTGGAGAATGAGCAAAATTAGGCAGAAAAAACTGTGGAAAATGGTACTAGGCACGGCATTTGGGCCGCCCGAAAATGCGCGCCGAATTGAAGCGCCGATACACATTTTTAAACACCTTTTTCCCGTCGGTTCATAACATACTGTCTAGCAAGTATATACCGTTCATTACGTTTTACCGAAATAGCCTTCAACAGGGGCGCGCAGCGCCTGCGCAACAAATATTCCCTGCAAAGCTTCGGCGCTGGCCTTCCGGGCTCGTTCGATAATGTCCTTCCGGACAGCCATATAGAACCTCCGGGTGGTCTCAAAACTAGCATGTCCCGCTAAGATCATCACCTCGTATTCACTAAGCCCATAGGCAAACCAGTTTGTGATACAAGTTCTTCTCAGGTCATGGAAAGTACCCTCTTCAATTCTCGCATGTGCCAAGATTTTTTAAAACTGATACTGGAAATTACTCACCGGACATTTACCCTGGCGGATCGACTATTTACCCAAACGTCTGAGTCTCTTGATATTTTCGTATCGCTTCGGCGTAACAAAGACATAAGGATATCCTTCTGGTTGTGCAGCTTGATGCTCGATTAGCATTTTAACTACTTCATCTGTCAAAGGTAGACTCCGGCGGTCTTTATTCTTAATTCGCCAAATCCACGTCTGCTCCGTTCCGTCTTTTGGGGATACGTGAATCTTCTGTCCGCCAAAATCGACGTCTCGCCATGTGGTATTTAATAGTTCACCTCTGCGCATCCCGGTACATAAATCTGTTAGCAAGATCATGTCCCAGCGATAACGTATTCCGATCTTTAGGTCTTTCTCTGCTTTCACCAACCGGTCACACTCATCATCACTGTATACACGGATTTCACCATCGGGTGCCTTAGGCTTTTTCAAGTGGTGAAATGGATTATCGTCGAGCTGATGTCGCTCAACCGCCAGATTAAATTGCCGTTTCAGGGTGGCTATCTTCTTCGCTACGGTGGCCGGTCGGTTCCCTTTACCCAAACAGGCTCGCATGAATTGCTCACCATGCTCCAGACAGATAGTGCGGTAATCCACATCGCCTACCACTTGGATGAATTGCCGCACAGCTGTATCGTATTCCTGACATGTACCTTCAGCAATACTTCCACGAGAACGCTTTAGGGAATCCTTCAATAAATTGTTGAGTCTCATATATCCTGGTTCGATATATCCCATTTGTAATTCGCATTCCTTCTTAGCACTTTGTCGCTTGGCTTTGTTACGATCAGTATGGCCGAGGGACTCATAACGGGTTTTACCTTGCTCATCTCTATAAATGAGCACATACGAAAAGCGTTTTCCGTCTCGCGACGGTCTTTTCCAAAGCCGTACCAGCTTATTCATAACAATCACCTCCCTTCCTGACGCTGAGTGACGGTTCGGGTTGATTCACATTGCATCATAATCTTTTTAATTTTATTATCAAACTTGTTATTTTCCTCCTCTAGTTTCCAATCGAATCCATTCTAAAAAGCTTATTTGTGAGTCTGCAACAAAGAATTCTTGTTATTTATTAAAGAATAGGGCTGCCAGCTTAGAGTCGCTCACAGCCCGACGTCACTGGCTCTCCGGAATTACTTTTCTACTACGACGATCAGTTAATCGTGCTCTCTCAGATTCTGAGCTGTTGTACTTTGCTGGGTAGCAAACCGATCTGCATGAAGATGATAAGATTGACTTGCATGACTTTGCTGTTCTCGCTGATGAATGGCTTGACGATCTGATATGGCCGTAGTTGTAGCGTAAATGCTCGATTAGGTCAGAGCCCAGAACAAAATACATTTTTCCAAATAGCGATGACAAATAACAATACAAGCAATCATCAGAAAAACTTTTTCTCATTTTTACGCAAGACATACACAAAGACCATGTTGAAAAATATACCGGTAAACATTTTCAAATAAAATTACTGCAGGCTATTACTCCTCAGATTATCAACTACATTCTGACTGATCGTATTGCCCAAGATACTAGTATCGCACTGTGTTAACAATTTCAATCATCCATTCATAATTCTGCCTAGCAATATCAGCCAGGATACGTCCGTACGGAACGGCTGAAGTCATCAAAACAACCTCGACCCTGGTCAGCAGTTTCTTCACTGTAAATATTAAACAGATCGTCACTCATGGGATTTTCATCCATTCCATTAATTTCATAAATACACACCGGCGGACGATCAACCGGCTGACTTCGCAAAGTTGCATATAATCTGTTTTTTCTGTTTGAAACTTTTTTACTTTATCTTGACTTGATAATGAAGACCGTGTAAGTAATTCCAACACAACGTCGTAAAATAATGGAGAATTAAAAATGGATGACGATGCTGATAAATTGGAAATAAACCGGAGGGGTTACAACACCACTGATAGTCGCTGGTATCTGGCCTTGATTTGTGCGGTTGCCTCGTTGGGCGGTTTTCTATTTGGTTTTGACACAGCCGTCATATCCGGAACGATCGGCGGGGTGCAGGAATTGTTTAATCTTACTGATTTGCAGGTGGGCAGTTTTACCGGTTCTGCTCTGGTGGGATGCATATTTGGGGCCTTGGGTGCCGGTTGGCTGGGAGATAAATGCGGACGGAAACTTTCCTTGCTTGCTGCCGCCCTCCTTTTTTTCGTATCCGCTTTGGGTTCGACCATACCTCCCACCTACAGCATACTGCTGCCCGCTCGTTTTATTGGCGGTTTAGGGATCGGCATCGCGTCCGTCTTGGCGCCGATGTACATCTCTGAGTTCTCACCGCCAAAACTTCGCGGACGATTGGTCGCCTTGTATCAGTTAGCTATCGTAATTGGCATATTGATCGCCTATTTTTCCAATTGGCGGATACAGTGCTATGCCAGTCGCAACGCAGCCGAGACTATAGCTGATGCATCTTTTCTCAATTATGTACTGGTGGAGCAGCCATGGCGCGGCATGTTTGGTGCGGAGATGATCCCGGCGGTATTGTTTTTCTTTTTACTTCTTATTGTGCCGGAAAGTCCTCGCTGGCTTGTCAAAGTCAATCGGGAACTGGAGGCCCGGGCCATTTTGAACCGGTTGATCGGCAGCCAGGAGGCCCAGACCGAACTGGGGGAGATTCAAAAGTCACTGCAAGTCAAACGGTTCGGTTTGTCTGAATTGTTTCAACCCGGCCTGAGGAAAGCACTTTTGATCGGTGTCATGCTATCTGTTTTCGGCCAGATGTCGGGTGTAAACATTGTTGTCTATTATGGTCCTAAAATCATCAAGCAGGCGGGATTTGCAATTGAAAGCGCTTTGCAGTTTCAGGTTATGCTGGGCATCATCAACCTGATATTCACCGTTATCGCCCTGTTTATAATAGACCGATTCGGAAGGCGACCGCTCCTGATCGGCGGTATGGCCGTGGTGGCAATGACGATGCTGATCGCCGGCGTTATTCAAACCGTCTTTGAAAAGCCGGGTATGTTCATAGTGGTTGCGCTGGGTGTCTATATGGCCTGTATGGCATTGTCTATCTGCGCCGTTATCTGGGTTATCACCCCGGAAATATATCCGAATCGAATCCGGGCCCGCGCCTGTTCCGTGGCGGTGTTCGCCAATTGGAGCACCAACGCGTTCAGCGCCAAATTCTTTCCCTGGTACGTCGCGTCCTTCGGCATGGCGGCAGGCTATTTCACCTTTGGCATTGTCTGCACTATAGCCACCTTGTTTTTCTTCAAATTCGTACCGGAAACCAAGGCCAAAACGCTGGAAGAGATAGAAGACATATGGATTCCAAATCCGAAAAGTGTACAACACTAAACTATTACCGGACTGATAAAATATTTTATAAATCCTTCGTAACCGTAGATTATTTATTGTTGCATATATCACCTCTCATCAAGGCAATAATATATGCTGAAAATTACATACATTTACACATACGGTTACGTAAATTTGGTATATTTTGGCAGTATTTTTTTCATTAGTCAACTGAGAATTTCAAAGTGGGTTTTTATAAACCATTATTATATAACAATTTATAACTATTTACCTAAACTGCTAAAAAACCGGTTTTCTTTTGACAAAGTTGTTTTAGTAGGATATATTTGTATTATCACGTAACCGTTTACGTTGCTGAGAGGAATTTGTTATATGACTACACTTCGTGATATTGCCAAGAAAGTTGGGGTTTCGGTACCAACTGTCTCGAGAATTCTCAATGAAAACAACAAGACGCGATCAGCAAGCCGGGAGACGGAGTTAATGGTCAAACAAATTGCCCGGGAACTCAATTATCAACCCAACGGGGCTGCTCGCTCTCTGACGACTCGTCGAACCCACAACATAGGAGTTCTCTGGGATAAGCGAATGGACTCGGATGAGGAGACGGTTTTCTGGTCCCGGGTCCAGCGCGGGGTGATCCGCGGGTGCAAGCAGGCCGGCTATGAATGTATGGTCAGCGTGGAGGATTACCATTTGGACGGGGGCTTCTCTCTACCGCGAGGTTTCCGCGAACGCTACGTTGACGGGGTGATCGTGACGTATCCGCTGGACGATACACGCAATCAGGTGCAGCAACAGTTGATCGATTCGGGGATACCCTTTGTGGTGATCTGGTCTTCCACTCAGGATTCACAAATCTGGTCGGTGAATGTAAATCCCAATCCGGGTTTTCGCCAGGCTTTGCTGCACCTGTATGAACTTGGCCACCGCAAGATGGGCTATTGCGTTTACCCGGATTGGCAGGTAGGCGAGTACCACAGCAGCCGCACGCTCGAGCAGGAAATCAACGCCGAATTCAGTATCGAACTGGCACCTATACCGGTCGATCTGACCCAAAACACGCACGAGGCCGAAGGCGCCCGGATAGCGAACGAGATCGTCTCGGGGGCGTTGGACATCACCGCAATGATCATGGGCGACGTCATCAGTGTGTCGGCGATACATCACCTGGGCGAGCAGGGCATCGAAGTGCCGGCCGATTTCAGCGTGGTGGGGCTTTCCGACTCCGTGGTGTGCCGGTGGACGAGTCCGAGGTTGACGAGCATTGTACAGCCTTTGGAGAAACTGGGGGAGCAGGCGGTCTCGCTGCTGGTGGACAACATCAAGGCGAAGGGATTGGGCGTAAATCTGAATCCACGGCACGTGAATCTGCCGCAGGAGTTTGTATTGCGTGAATCGACCGGGCCGGTATCACACAAGGCACTGGCGCGGAAGCAGGAGAATTCGAAAAGGTAACGTGGGTACAACAACAGTACTAATGAGGAGGATCGAGTATGGCATAAATCAGGTGGAAAAGCGGCCCCAAGGTGGGGCGGCAGGAAACGTTTATGGGTTCTCAGTTATGCTTTGGAGGAATATTTATTATGAAACGCAAGATTGCAATGTTGATGATGTGTTTGATGTTGGGAGGGGCGGCAAGCGCGTATGGCGCGCCGCAGGAAATTGCCGTCGCTTCCTACAGTAGCGTCCCAGCGCCGTATGCGTCCAGTTGGGCCGAGGATTCGACGGGTGTGGAACTGATCGACGACTTGAAGTTTCCCACCAACGGCTGGTCGGGTGGCGACGTCGTGGGCTGGAACATGGACCACGATACGGGCCCGTCGGTGACATTTGAGCTGGACAGCGTGGGCGACGCGCAGGTGGACGAGGTCTCGATCTACGCCATGGGAGGCAGTTACGGCTTCGACAGCGTGACTATCTTCACGGCACCGGCGGTGGATCCGAACGATTGGACGCAAGTCGCTGCGTACGATAGTAACACTCTTGGGTCCGGTTACTCGAACGAAGTGGCTTATCGGCAGGACATTCCCATACTGAGTAATGCCAAGCGGGTGCGTCTGGATTTCGTCAGTGCCGACTATGCCTATGATGCAGCCTGGACAATGCTGTCGGAAGTGGAGTTCTACCAGATGGATCCGAACTACCTGGTCATCCTGGATCAGCCGGACGATTTCTTAGTGAGTGAGGGCGGCCAGGCCGCCTTCAGCGTGGAGGCAATCGGTAAGGGCGCGCCCCTCGCGTACCAATGGAAGAAGAATGGCGTGGACGTTGTTGATGACGTCCGCATCAACGGCGCTATGACGGCCACATTGACTATCGATCTGGTCGAAGTCGCTGACGAAGGTGTCTATACCTGTGTGGTCTCATCTTCGGTGAATTCGGGCGTCAGTTCTGTCGGAGCAACACTGGACGTGCTCAAAGTTCCGGCTCTTTCCGCCTATGGGCGGCGTGTAATCGCGCATAATCCCATTATCTACTGGTCTTTCGATGAAACGGACGGTCCGGCGATAGACCTCGTTTCCAAGCAATTAAACCGGAGGCTTGAGGCGCAGATTCCCACACGCGTCGCTCATGGCGATTACGGTAACGGCGTGGCAGTCACCCAGGACGCCACCACGACGGTCTGGTATGGCGCGGAAGCATTTGGCGCCGGCACCTATAATGGGCCGTTCGCCATTGAGATGATGGTCCGCCGGCAGTCACTCGCTGCGGTCTCCAACTACTTGCTGGAGACGGGCGGCAATAATGCGCCTTCGGTTATTCAGGGATACAACAATGATCCGAATTCCTTGTTCTGGTACAGCGGGGGAAACGGTATTGCCGGAACGGGTACCATTGGCGATACCGATTGGCATCACTTGGTCTTCGTCGATTACGACAACAACAAATTGGATGCCTACCTTGATGGGGCAAAGGTTGTAGGATTTGACTACGGCGCGGACTGGGGCGGCAACAGTTACCCGGATGTAGGCGTCTATCTGAATCTGGATGCCCCACTGGCGTTGGGCGGCACTGTTTACTATGGCGCCGCTGCAGGTTTCGATTTCGATGAACTTTCGTATTACGACCTGTCCGGATTAGACGAGACGGCCATAGCCCAGCGAGGCCAAGCACTGGCGCTGCATTCGGACATGGACGGTCCCGCCTACGTGACGGAGCAACCGGTGGACACGACGGCGCCGCCGACGACGACTGCCATGCTCTACTGCTCGGCGGCGGGCGCTGAACCCATCAGTTACCAGTGGAAGAAGGGAGGTGTGGATCTGGTGGACGGTGGAAACATCAGCGGCGCGCAAACGCAGGTTCTCACGATCACCAACGTTCAGCCGGGAGTGGATAACGGTAGCTATACCTGTGCTGTCTCCAATAGCGAAGGCGGTGAAGAGTCGAATCCCGCTATCTTGGTCGTGGAGTGTTTCTATACCATCCCGGGTGATATTAACAATGATTGCGTGGTCAACCTGCTCGATCTGGGAATCTTGGCCGGCAACTGGTTGGAAGACAGTTCGACGCCGTAATAACTTGATTTGTAGCAAACGGCCGGCGCGGTACACCGTGACCACGCCGGGTTGAACCGTGATATGCGGTGAATTGACGAGCTGGGGGTGAGGCGTTGTACTGAGGCCTCACCCTCGGCCAACC
>CAZNQT010000218.1:0-7821 GCA_964574885.1 uncultured Pirellulales bacterium | reverse complement strand
GGCGCCAACGTACTGGGAGCGGGCGATCCCATTCTGGCTATCCACATGGGTCAGGACAGCAGTTACCCGGCTAATGAGAGCCCGCCCAACGCCATTGACGGCACCACCGCGAAGTATCTAAACTTTGGCGATGAGAACAGCGGCTTTATCGTCACGCCCTCGTTTGGCACATCCCTTATCAACCGCTTCCGGATTGCGACGGCCAACGATTACCCGCAACGCGATCCGAGTTCGTATGAACTTTACGGCGCCAATGACGAGATTGTCAGTAAAGACAATAGTGAAGGTACGGCTGAGAGCTGGACGCTCATCGATTCCGGTTCGTTGAGCCTGCCGGAGGAACGCGACACGTGGGGGGCGTATGTTTCGGTTGACAACGCAAGTGCCTACTATACATCGTATAAGATGCTGTTTCCAACCTTGAAGGATGCGAGCAACGGCGCAATGCAACTTTCCGAGGTCGAGTTCGATGGTGCGAAAACTCAGGCCCTCAATGTCTCACCCGTCAATGGCGCGATTGAGGTGGCGCCGACGGCTACGCTGATCTGGAAAATCAGTCGGGACCCGGATAATCTCTCCGACCCGGATCCGGACGTGCTCTCGCACATCATATACGTACACACCGATCCGAATATGGTAGCGAGTGCCACGTTGGATAATCACGCCGGTTTGGATTACTTTCATGAGCAGCTCGTTACCTGGCTGCCGCCTGAGGATCCGGATCCGGACCAGGTGTATGACCCCACGCCCGACCTGGCAAAGGACTCGGCCTATTACTGGCGGATCGATGAAAGACTCGATTACTCCTCGGAACCCAATATAATTCCCGGCGCCGTCTGGTTCTTTGCGACCGAAAAGACGATTCCGGAGGTAGATCAAAATATCCCGACCGATGCCCTGGTCGATGCCGGGGAGGATGTTGATTTCGAGGTAGCGGCAACCGGTCCGTCGGTGGCCTACCAGTGGTACCGAGATCCGGATCCGCTGGTTGCCGACGATGAGATTGCTCTGCTCGAGTCCGATCCCGGTTACACCGGAGTAACCGGCTCGATTCTGACCGTGCTGAATGCCCAGGTCGAAGATGAAGGTTTCTATGTATGCAAGGTGTACAATCCCGACTCCCCGGAACCGGTATATGTGTCATCGCGCACGGCAATCTTAGCCGTCAAACGGCTGGTGAACCACTATAAATTGGACAGCAATGCCGTGGATTCAGAAAGCGGCTATAACGGCAGCCTTGTCGGGGATCCGAACTGGGATCCCGGTATAATCGATCAGGCGATGCATACGGAACCGGAGGAAGGAGCTCTGGTCGTTCTGGACCAATTATATCCCACTACCGGCGAGCAAATCACCGTTAGTGCCTGGGTCTATGCCGAAACGAAACCGTCATGGGCCAGCATACTCAAGAACTGGGGTAGCTCATTAAATGGCATGATCCACCTGGGTCTCAATTCCAGCGGCGACAGTCTGGATGTCCAGATGGCACAGTCGTCGGGCGATGCCGTTACTGTTACCGAATCAGGTGTAGATTTCCCCACTAACCAATGGCAGTTTGTAACCGCCGTGGCGGACGGCAGCAAGGTGCGGCTGTATCGTAACGGTCTCGAAGTCGCCGCCGCGGATTATGACGGAACTTTGAACACCACTCATCCCTTTGTGGGCATCGGCTTTAAACCCGCCAACGAGGGCGACAGACCCGATCCGGGATCCCCGGGATTCTGGGATGGTCTGATCGACGACGTCCGGGTGTACAACTACGGATTGAGCCAGTTAGAAATCGCGCAGCTTTACTATGATGTTACCGGCGAAGGCGTGTGCCCCACCAGACCGACGCATGACTATAATAATGACTGCGTCGTGGACCTGCTTGATTTTTCGATGTTTGTTTCCGAATGGCTCGATTGCGGATTCCTCCCGGTGACGGCGTGTCCCTAAAGTAGCAATGTTATGAACTGACGTTACTAGTGAATCGGAGAATACAGGCTGAGCGGTTGGCGAACGCTGATCGCTCAGCCTAGTCTTTAAACGGGCAATCATCAGCGCTTTCTCATCTTATATAGACGCAACATGCTCGGTTCCGGCAGCGGTCCCTTATGCGCTCGATCCCGGTTGCGGCCTAGCGTCTCCCATCTTAAAAGATAATTTATTCCTTGATTCCTCGATTCCCCCAGGTCGCCTCGCTGGTTTACTTGCATTCCGGAATGATTGGATTCGACCTTATAAAGCAAGCGTGGATACAAACGAGCGGTTTGCCATTTCCCTTTTATATTCAGCTTTTTATCATCCAGTATCCAGGCGCCGCTGCCGTACTTTCGGTGTGTATAATCCTGAACAAGCTGTTGACCGGTTTTCGTCGCTAATTTACGTATCGGCTTAACCTTGATCTCGAAAGAAATGGAACCGCCGCCGGAAAAGTACCAGCGATAATTCCAGTTGGAGGCCTGATGGATTTTCCAGGAACCGTTTTCCCGGCGGGCGTTGTAGATCTGGGTATTGCCGTTATCGTCGAACTTGTGATAGCTGATAACGACGCGATCCTCAAGATCGAATCCAATGGCGGTGTTGCCGTTGATCATACCGCCTTTGACGGGTACGGGATCGATGATTTCAGCGGTATCGAGTGTGATGGGCAGCTTCAAAGATTGGCCGCTACTGGTTTCCCAGTGGATCAGGTCTTTACTGCGGGCGTACGAGAGATCGTGATTGGTAGAGCAGTCAGGGGTGTCGCGCCAGACCCAGACGAGGTGGTAAAAGCCATCGGGCCCGAGGGTGGGTCCGCGGAGGTAGGCGTTCCTCTTGCCCTGACCGTCGGTTAGCGGCTTGTCTAACAACGGGCGCCAGGTCTGGGATTTGAGATCATAGATATTATATATCTGATTTCCGTTGCCGCTGCTGCCGTCGCGATAGGTGAAGATCAATTCCCGGTTCGGCCCGCGAAAGAACCGGGGATAGGTACAACGATTCTCAAATTTACCTGTCATGTGTTTCATGCGTTTGAAGGTTGTAATATCGAGCGGTTTGGCGGTACGAAAATAGACCAGCGGCACGCAGTGCATATTCCCGCTGAGATGGAGATAACCTTCATCATCCACGGTCATGGTGATATAGTTATGACTATCCCAGCCGACCTTTTCCGGCAATCGGACAAACTGCCATTGGGAGGAATCGAGTTTTCGCGCCGCTACGGTCATCTGCCGCTGATCGTCATAGAAGGCGACGAACTGATCGTCGCCGTGCGTCAGCAGACAAAACCCCACCGGATGGCCCGACCACGCGGGCATGATATCCAACATCGATTCCACTTCATATTGGCTCATTGGATTTTTGGGTTTTCGAGGGCCGGCGGGGGAGACGTCGATTTCGGTAATGCCTATTTTCTTTGTGGGGGAGTCGGGGTGAAATTTTACGTGGCCGTTTTGGAATTCCAGTATGTGGGGATCGTCGAAACAATTATTCTCGTCCGGTTTCAGTGGTTTGGAGTCGGTGGTGCTGTAATTGTTGATCGTTTGGCCAATGACTTCGCCTTTCTTACTATAGAGGATATTCCCTCGAAAATCGGTGAGAACATTTGTTCCGTTGATGGTGATTTTTCCCGTCGCATAGAGCACGTTTTTAAGGAACCGGAAATCAGAGCATTTGGGAAAGGTCAGACGCATATCGCCGTCGTGGATGAAAACGTTGTTACGAATCGTATTGTGATGGGCCATGTGATTATGGGAGGGTCGGGCGACGTTGACGGAGAGATTCTTTTCAACGATACATTGTTCGCTGCGTTCGTCGAGATAATAGGCGGAGGATCCGTAGCCGCCGGTGTCGATCACATCGTGAATGAAATTGCCGCGGAGGACGGTATTTTTACCGGCGAAACAATAGATACCGCCGCCGTCATGTAACTTTTGCATAACGCGATAGATATGGTTGGCTTCGATCCGGTGATTCTCACCGCCGCAATTGATGCCCGTATAGGGAGCGTCGTGGATTTCATTATGGCTGAAGACGCCGTCTTTGCCGCCGCCCCAAAGGGCAATCGAACTGGGGTAGGTCAGACCGATATCGTGTACGTGATTATCCGTCACGATACAACTCGGCGCCTTGATGCCGCAGGCGCCAGTGTGATGGACATGGCAGTGGGTAATTTCGATTTTACTACCCTCCGCCCGGATGCCCTGGCCGCCGGCGTTATAGATTTCCAGATTATCTAATCGGCAATCGCGGGCGTTGTTGACCTGGACGGCGCCCGCGAATCTACCGGCGCCAAAACCGCCTGCCTTCAAGGGCGTCGTGGTAACCGCCAGTTTCAAACCTTGCAGGGTAATATTGTTTACCGGTTTATTTCTGTCGCCTTGAATTTGTATAATCGATTCGACGGTCGGCGTCAGGACTGTGGCCTGTGCCATATCCTCACCCGGCAGCGGCCAATAGACGACCTTGCCTTCTTTTCGATCCAGATACCATTGTCCCGGTTGGGTCATACCCTCGCGGATGTTGTAGATGACGTAGTTTTTGACGCCAAAGGCGCCCGGCGGATGCCCGCTGGGCGTGGAGAAGTGCAGGATATGATTCTTCCGATCGATGCTCGATAAGCCCACTAGCGACTCGTCCCACATGTGATATACCCGCACTTCCGCATTGCGCGGCTCCAGCGTCTGCGGCACATCTTCCGGTTTGTATTTCAGGGTGGTCAGTTCTTGCTGGGTGGGTTTTCGTTTCCAGCCGCCGCCGGTGGTGCTCATCCAGGGTACCTTAAACTCGCTGAGGTGTAGAAACTTTCCTTTTTCCGGCAACCGTGCCCGCTGACAGTATCGTCCATTGACGATCAGAACGCGAAAATCCCAGATGCCCTCTTTTACCCCGGGCAAGTTCGCAGCCCAAAACCATTTCCCGTCTTTATGCCAACCGCTGATTTTTCTGCCACCGTATAAAACCACTCTTTCTCCTTCGGCAGCGGTAATCACGACGCCATTGTCCTCGGCATTCAACACGAGAGGTTTTTCCAGAAAATATTCGCCGGCCCGGAGTACAATTCGGCGTTGCTGATCAGCACCGACTTTTCGAATCGCAGTTTGCGCTGCAGTTAGGGTCGCCAACGGTCCATCGGTATTTTCGTTATTGGCCTGCGCCAACCGTCCCGTCCAGTTATCATTACCATCAGGATTCACGAAAATCTCTATTCCTTTTGCCGTTCCCAATCCAAAGAATAGGTGTCCGATAAAAAGAGAAGATAGCAGAAAAAGAGCGATTGTATTTGACTCTTGTTTATACGCCATAATGTTTCCTCCACTCCATACACAACAACGCACGATTAAAAGCAGGGGCACGTTTGCGAACTAGTCATCTATCGAGTTCAGTTGCATTACCTGGCTAGGATTCGCGTAGCCATGCCACTCGCCAATAGGAAGAGGTTACCGATTTATTTCACTACCCATGCAAGATATACATGCGCGCAAAAAATCCCTTTCCAAACCCTACGATCGAAGAATCAATCCGTCGTCCAGGGAATCGACAGGGATTTCTTGCTGCCATGGCGATCGCGCTTAACGGCGCGTTTTTTTCTTGGCCTTCTTCTTGCTTTTGATGCCAAGATCGGCAATCGATACTTTGGTCAAAATCGCTGCCGCTTGACCGGCCGATTTTTTATACGTATCGACGATGCGACGACTAAACGTGGCGTCGATCTTGAGTTCCGTGACCGCCGGGGTCGTAATGAAGGGGCCATCGACCGCTTCCACGATATTCAGGAAGCTGATCTTCGCCGGCGGACGTGCCAGGGTAAAACCGCCATGGGGGCCGCGAACGCTGTTCAAGATATTGGCGCGCACTAATTGCTGCAGGATCTTCAACAGATAATCCAGCGGGATTTTATACTGTTTGGAGATCGCTTTGGCCAAAATCGGATCCGAGGGATACTCTTTCGCAATGTGGCCCACGGCGACTAAGGCATACCCGGTTGAACGTGTGAGTTTCATAATTTCACCTCAATTCTCTAAAACCTCTCTTTATACAGTAACGATAGAAATCCGAATATGTTGCAATATCATAGGAGCCGGATTGGATTAAAGCAAGTTTTTTCCCATTCCGGAATTAGGCACTATTAGGATCGGTTGGATTAGCAACCGGTGATTGTGTATCGACCGGTTCGTCAGGGCCTGCCACCGTATTGGGCATCCGGTCGGATTCTCTGCCGGTTTCGGAGTCCAATGCGCCCGGTTCCCGAAACCGCGTTCGGGATTCGTCCCGATCGCCGGAAGATTGGTCGATCATATCGGGATTGATGGCCGGCAAAGACTCCGAGGCGATGGAATCGATCTGACGATCAAATTCCCGGGGGGGGGCTTCGTTCTGCTTATCTTCACAGGAAACCATGAATAACAGGCTCCCGCACCACAAAGCAATACATATTCTAAAAACTCTCTTTCGCATCTCTTCTTTCCCTAGTAACCCCAACCACCCCCATTCAGAGCCACATCGATTGGTTCTATAAGTAGGTACTATTTAATCGATGCCAGTGGTTTAATCAAGTCGAATAATTCCTCTTTATTATATTTTTTTCCCAGTTCAAAGGGCAAATAGCACCCGTGAGGATGATCGCTGGCCAAAATGATCAGCCGATCATGCAAGAGACAGTAACCTGTTGCCTGCGGTTGATGACCGACTATAAAATGGTCCACATCCCATTTTTCCTGCAACATATCCAATCCATCCGGGCTTTGTCTGCGATCCCAGGTCAGGGCGTGCAGAGATGAGTTATGTTTTATATCCTCCAATGTCAATTCCTGGTCGAATATATCGGACTCAAATGATCGTATATGGCGGTCTGACGGTAGCGAGTGGGACATCCAGATGCGATTGGCCGTCCGGATGGCCACAGGCATCGACAGGATGAAATCATACATCGCCTGTTGAACTAAGGTGCTTTTTTCCGCAAATTCCACGGATATCGACGTATTCACCGCCCGAACCATGGGTTGACCGTTCTTGAGAATCTCATCCCCCGTCAATTGTGCCATTTCATGATTAGAAAGCAAAAAATGAACCTGATGCGGAAAATTTGTCTTCAACTGGGCCGCCCTTGCTAACAGTAAATAGGAGTCGCACTGATCTACAGACTGGTTCATGGTGTTGTGCAATATCTCATGCAGGATCAGATGCCGACGCGGATGCCGGGCCAGTTGGGCCGCTCGGCAGAGCCTGTCGAAATTCAGCTCGTTCCCATGCAGATCGCCTGTCATAAACACACTGCCGGGAGGCGTCAGGTGGACCAGATTTCCGGTTCGGAACGAATCGCGCCGATTTTCCCTCGCTCCCCGCTCAAACGCTGCGATGATTTCTTTAGTCGTCATAATAACTGGATTCTGTCTTGAAAATTATCCGTATTGCTATTTGAAAAACGTTTGTGGATCGAAAATACGAACGCGTTTCACTTAAGCGCCTCTATCCGGCACGTTTCTTGCCGGTAGGGGCTGCCATTATAACGATTCTCGCCTACGACCTAAAGAGCTAATCGTACTGCTGGGTGCGTTCGTACCGGAGGGGATGCTCAAACCAGATTACGGTGTGGCATGGTTTTGGTAGAGCCTAAGCCCTCGGGATCCCCGGAAATTTCTTTCCGTACGGGTTCTTGACATCCCCCAGCGGCTTTGGTATTGTCAGGACCTGACTGGAGGAAGTTAGAGGCAATTAGTACCAGAGTAAGGAAGCAAGAACTATGGCGATTCAAGACTGGTCGGACGAGGTAATCCTGGCGGAAGTAGCCAGTGATCCGGACTTCACGGACGAATTGAACATGAAGCTGGATCGACTGGCCAATAACACCAAGGA
>CAZNQT010000217.1:0-7825 GCA_964574885.1 uncultured Pirellulales bacterium | reverse complement strand
GTTACAAACAGCGCAGCGGGACGATAAAAATTAAGCAACTCAAACGGAATATTCGTCATTTGAAGGAAGTACTGACCCAAGACAGCAGTAATGAACTAAAAAAGCAGCAACTGGAAGAATTATCCCAACAGGCGTTGGCGGCGGAACTGGACCACTATAAGTTATGCGTGGCGAATTATCCGACCGATCTGGGTTTGAAATATGAATACGGTCGTCGGCTATTGCAGGCGCGTCAATATGATGAGGCGATACCCGTATTCCAAACGGCCCGCTCGGACCCGCGCTATCGCGTTTCCGCATTGAACTCGATAGGCCAATGTTTCTTCTATAAAGAATGGTACGCCGATGCGGTGGATACCTTCGAGCAGGCCCTGGAAGGCGTGGAAACCAGTGAAGACAATACCGCCAAGGAACTGCGCTATAACCTCGGACGGGCGTATGAAGCGGACGGCAAACTGGAAGAAGCCCTCCAGCATTTCCGCAAAATCGCCCAGATTGATTTTAATTATCGTGATGTACGTGACCGAGTGAACGCTTTACGGAATAAGATGGACGAAAGCTGATTCACGAAATGTGGCGCCTCCGCCCTCGGGGGCTTTTCCCTGTTGACTCCGCCGAGGGCGGCGGAGGTACGATTAGTTTGAGAAGGAGAACTTTGTGGCACACTCGCTTTCCGCGAAAAAACGAATTCGCCAAAATAGTACGCATCGGGCGCGCAATCGGGCCCACCGGGGCGCCGTCCGCACCCAGATTAAAAAATTTCAGAAGTTATTGAAAAGCACCCCGGGACCGGAAACCCTGGAGAAAGAGCTGCAGTTAACGCAGAAGAAAATCGATCAATTGGCGGCCAAGGGCCGTATCCATAAAAACACAGCCGCGCGACAAAAATCGCAATTGGCGCGGCACGTAAATGCTCTGAAACCAAAAACCGACTAAGGCCGTTGATTTCAACCGTCCCAGAACATCCTTCCCGGATGTTACCCTGGCTTGTACCTATAGATTATGCTATAGGGGGCAAATCCGGTTCGCATGACCAAGATCAAGAAAGCTAATCGCGAGGCATTATTTAGTCGTCTGTTCGGCAACAATATCAGTCGAATGCGTGAGATCGTGGCTCGGGGGCTGATCCAACTGCACGTGGGACCGAATGCCCTCACGCTAGCGGGCTTATTTATCACATTTCTGGCGGGATATTTTCTGGCGCTGGGGGCGGGCGATAAGATCGGCAACCGACATATCGAAGGGCATAGCTGGTACGGCTTCTGGGCGGGGCTCATTTTAATCCTGGCCAACGCCTGTGATATGCTCGACGGCGCCGTGGCGCGAAATCTGAACCGGATGACCCGAGTTGGGGCGTTTCTCGATTCCTGTACGGATCGCATTTCGGACGGTGTGATTTTTATCGGGATATTGATTTACTATCTACGGCATCCGAATACCAAACATGCTCAACTCTTATCGATCTTGTGTATGATTGCTTTACTTAACGCTCTTTTAATCAGCTACACCAAGGCGCGAGCGGAAAATTTTATCGAAACTTGCGGAGTGGGCTACTGGCAGCGTGGCGAACGACAGGCGGCTATTCTGATCGGATTGTTCCGCGGTCACGTCGCTACGGTGATCGTTATGTTGGCCGTTCTGACGGCGTTGACCTGGCTGCGACGTATGGTTTTTGCCTATCGGCAGATTCAGCGAAAGGGAAAAAACTTAGCCCCCCTCAATCCGCAGGCCCCTTTGTATGGGATTATGAAACTGGCCTTGTGGCGTTATCCGCGCGGCACTCTGCCTTATGATTTGGTAACGGCATTTAACATCGCTATCATATTGTTCGTCGATCTGCCTGAGATAATTTATTAGATATAGGTATTCGCCACCGCCTAGCTCGCGGACTCGCTTGGCGGCGCCACTCAGGCGAGAACTTATGACGGGTAAACATGGCTTAGCTTCGTGTAGGCATGCCACCCTAAATTAGTTGGCATGCAGTGCCTACCCTACCGGAAGAAGGGATTGGCGTATTTTTCGGCAGCGACGGTGGTGATGGGACCGTGGGCGGGGAAGACGAGGGTGGAATCGGGTAGCGTGAAAATATGTTTTCGGACGGCATCCAATTGAATTCGGGCATTCTTCGCGGAACCCGTGCCACCGACCGAACCGCAAAACAGGGCATCGCCGGTAAATACGCGGTCCTGACAGAAATACGAGATTCCTCCCGGCGTATGACCGGGAGTGGATAGCGCCTTAAAACGCAAGGATCCAATTTCAATTTCTTCGCCGCCGGTTAAGACGTTACTAGCCGATCGGACTTCATTTTTACCGGCATACTCTTTTACAGAATAGCGATGGCGGAATTCCTCCAGACCGTCAGTATGGTCATAATGGCCATGGGTGAAGAATATATGTCGTAAATTGATTTTATTCTGTTCGATATAAACAGCAATTTCATCGTGGAATCCACCCGGATCGATAAAGACGCCGATGCGGCTTTCCGGATCGGCTACCAGGTAACCGTTAATAGGATAAGAACCTACGGTAAATCTGTGAAAAATCATTCTCCAATCACCTGGCGAGCATGCTTATGCTTCGCATAAACATGCCACCCATCGCGGTGTGCAATGCACACTCTACCTTAATCATTATAATTCCAGACCTTGTGCGCCATCCCAATTGGCCGCTTCGTGTAGGTTGGTATCTATAAACTCCGTGTCGATGAATCGGGCATTATGAAATACCGTTTCCGGGATTTTGCAGGATGCGAAACGGCAATCAATAAATAATGCTTTGCGAAAAATCGCCTTACGCAAATAGCAATGGAAGAATTTCGTCCGAATAAACACCGAAGACGGGAACCGCACAAAATTGTAATTTTCCTCCTGGAATTTACAATCCCGCCAGGTCGTACCGATAAACGCAACCTCCGACATTCGGGATTCGAGCAGTTCGCAATTCTCAAACACGCAGAGCCCAAAGGTGGATAATTCGGCCACCGTTTCGTTGAGTCGGCAATGGTTGAATCGGCTGGCAGTAAAAAAGGAGCTTTCCGCCATTAATTTTTCAAATTGACATTGGGTATAGTGGCCCTGCTCGCAC
Organism: uncultured Pirellulales bacterium; assembly: GCA_964574885.1. Classification (GTDB taxonomy): domain Bacteria; phylum Planctomycetota; class Phycisphaerae; order Sedimentisphaerales; family SM23-30; genus JAFGFX01. The sequence continues at coordinate 4,738 of CAZNQT010000217.1, read as the reverse complement.
AGGCAATGATCGAAATCCAATTTGTTCAAATGGCTGTCCTGCGCACGGCAGAAATTGAACCACCCCTCCCGCAGCTTCAAGCCCTCAATAGTACTTTCCAGGACCTGCCAGCCGGATAGGTCCGCAGCAACCGCATCCATCGGCGGAATGGTTTCGCGATAGATTCGCCGTGAACTGATTTGTTCATTTGCCTTAGTCATACGATTAAAATATACTATGCTCCGACTATGAATCAAGCAAGGAATAAGGTTTGGACGCGAAAAATCCTTAAGAATCCGCATCGTCTGGGCGATAAACGTCGGCGGATTCAAGAGATGTTTTCGGTTATCGCCGGTACGTATGACCTACTCAATCATCTCTTAAGTCTGAATTTAGATCGGCGTTGGCGGCGAAAAGCGGCGAGACTGGTACAAATGCAACCGGGACAAAAGGTTCTGGATCTCTGTTGTGGAACGGGCGACCTGGCCTTTACCTTCGCTGAACTCTATCCGGAGTTGAAGTTTGTTGCCGGTATTGATTTTGCCGAATCAATGCTTCGTATCGCTCTTGACAAATTGAATTTACGACGAGGCAAAGCGTATCTTGGCCGCTGTAACTTACCTTATATTAAATGGTTATGCGCTGATGCGGAATATATGCCCTTCGCGGATCGGCAATTTGATTGTATTAGTTGCGCCTTCGGTATCCGTAATCTACAAAATCTATTCACAGGATTGCATGAGAGTTATCGGGTCTTAAAATCCGGGGGTCGGCTGGTGATTCTAGAATTTTCGATGCCGCAAAATCGAGGATTGTCCTGGTTGTATAGCGGGTATTTTCGACTTGTATTGCCGCTGATCGGTAGTATGATAGCCAAGGACGCCAAGGGTGCTTATCACTATCTCCCGGAGTCCGTACGGAGTTTTAGTTCCGCAAAAGAATTAACGGAAACCATACAAAAAGCAGGATTCGAAGCGATACACGTAGAAACGTTAAGCGGTGGGATTGTCGCCGCCTACGTGGCTCGCAAACCATAAATGACTAGCCAATCACAAAATCGCCTTACGCGATGGTTAAGCGACGGGCCAACGGTGTCTTTTGCGCGGCGTTATCGGTATGTCTGTTGGGCGCTCAATCTACTGCTGTATATTTTATTAAATCTCTTTTACCTGCGATTGCAAACCGGGGGATGGCTGCCCTGGCAACATACTTACGATGCAACCACCCTGACGGAACAACTGCTATCCCCTCTAAGTATTTTTGATTTTCCGGCTCATATTTTCGTATTGGGTCTATTAATAGCATTGCTTTGCGTGCTGCCGATTATCACCGCTCAACTTTACAATATCTGGTATGCCCTTCCTTTTCCGGCCGTGGTGTTATTTTGCGGACATCAGCGAATTTTAAGCTTGTGTCTTCTCGTAAGTTGTGCGGCGGTTAGTTTTCACCCCTTTCGATTTAAATCGAAGTTTGTCGCCGCCGTCATGTGCCTGATACCGGAACTGCTGTATGTGATAATTTTCAGCGGTCCCAATCCGGAGACGGAGGCCTTGCGTTGGGCGGTTCTTTACGCGCCATGGGTATTGGCCTTTTTTTTCAGCTTGATTCTATTTGGCGTTATCCTCAGCATCGGTCACTTTGTTCGCTATCGACCCGGCGTCATTACTCCTTTCTTTGGATTGGTACTCGCCGGAACCGTGTTGCTGTTTCATCTGAAAATCGGAATGAACGAACGTGATTTCCAGGCCTATGTGTATCAATACCGGCCGGAAACCGTGATCAACCTGTGCAGTAAAGATATTCAACCCCTCCTGGAAGAAGAAAAAGCCAAACGTCTGGCATTGATGCCGTTTCTGAATCCGGATACGATTGAAGACGACCTGCTCGACGAATGGAAACGCGCGTTTCAAGCTTCCTTCCTGGAATCCGAGACCGTACGAGAGGACACCGAAACGATTGTAAAAGCAATTATGGAAGCGCGAAACTATGTCCACACTAAAGAGCGGTCCCTCGAAAATATCGACCGTTTCATTCAGATGTATCCCCACGACAGCCGTGTTGCAGATGCTTTGTATTACAAAGGATTATTATTGGATTTAAAACCAAACGTGCGACAACTGGCAGAGCAGAAACGACTGGGCTTTTATACCGATATTCCCGCCTCGGCATCGAGTCCGGTTTGGCAGCAAATCCTGGACCGCTTTATCCATTATCCGGTTGCCATAGAAGCTCGTTGGCGATTCGCGGTCCTCCTCCTTCAACGTAAAGATACGAAATCGGATTATCCGGAACGATTTCAACAGGCAGCCGATCTGCTTCGGGAAGCACAACAGAGTTGTCAGATGCAGATTGAAACACGAAAGGAAAGAGAACGCCAAACCGCTTCGCAAACGACCTGGATGCCGAGCATGAGCGATATATTTAATCCGAAGACCCCGATTTTGTCGGATGAAATCCTCAACGCCTTACGCCGCCGAATCGGAATACTGGCGGCGCTCTTCACGAACGAAAAGGGTTCCGTTAACTACGAACGATTGGCTGATTTTATCGCTTTGGATCCGCATCAATTAGATTATGAAACCAAGTTGAAAGCATTAAAACTCGATGCACCCCATCCGGATCCGTTGATCGATAATATCGAACTGGCTGAAATCATGCTCCTAAAAGATCCCGAACAAAAAGGATTGGAATTGCGAAATTTAATTCGAAAATATCCTGAGCAGGACGGCGGGAACCAGGCGCGAATCGAATTAGCCAAAGTCTATCTGGAAAAATACAATCGCAGTGACAATGAAACCGATCGCGAAACCTTATTACAAAGGGGTCGCGAAACGCTTACTCCGGTACTGAATCTGCCACCGGAAAGCATTTTTGTCGAACAGGCGCAGGAACTGCTGCGGAAATGGCCGGGTGTAATTGAAGTAAAAATCACAAACGGCTCTAATTCCGGTTCCTGACCTGATGTAAAACAAACCAAGACAGGAAAAAGTGAGGAAAAAATGAACTGGAGCGCAAACAAAACATCGAAAACTCAAATCACCCGACGCCGATTTATAAAGCAGGCCGGAACCGGAGCGGCGCTGGCATCATTGACTCTGATAAAGCCGGAGCAGGTGAGGGGAACCTCAACGAATTCTCGCATCGAAATCGGTTGCATTGGAATGGGCAATCGCGGGCGGATGCTCTGTGATATGATCGTCAAGCACAAGGGCTACCAAATCGTCGCTGTAGCGGATTATTTTAAGGAAGTGTCTAACCGGGGCGGCGATTTATATAGTGTACCCGCCCCCCGACGCTACTCAGGATTACATGCGTATAAACGCCTCCTCGCCGACGGCGTCGATGCCGTATTTCTGGAGACGCCCCCGTATTGCTTTGACGACCACACCGAGGAGGCAGTTAAAGCCGGCTGTCATGTATATCTCGCGAAACCTTTGGGGTGCGATGTGCCGAGTTGTCTGAAAATCGGCGCGACAGGCAAACAAGCCACCGCCAGAAAACAGGTGTTCCTCATAGACTTCCAAACGCGAACCGATCCGTTCTATCAGGAAGGGGTTAAACGAGCTAAAGAGGGCGCCGTCGGAAAAATCGGTTTGCTCAACACCGAATATAACGATGAGGCCTTCCCGGACCCGCCGAAAACCCAAACCATCGCCAGCCGTTTTCAGGATCTGATCTGGGCCAACGATGACGCAATCGGCGCCGGTTATTTTGTTAATGCCGGCATCCACGCGGTTGACGTTGCTTTATGGATTGCCGGTGAAAATCCCGTCAGCGCCGTGGGCAGTTCACGAATCGTTCGGAACAATCCGCACGGCGATTCACATGACGTGTATTCACTGACGTATGAATTTGCCAATGGATTGATTCTGAACCACCGGGGCGAACACCTGAAAAATCGCAGTGAGTTCCGCTGTGATTGTTTCGCACATGGCAATAACGGCTTTCTGGAAACAGGCTATAACGGTCGGGTTCGCATCCTGGCCAACCACGGCGGCTATCGCGGCGGTGTCGTGGAGAACCTTTATCCGCGCGGCGCACTGACCAATATCAATACCTTCCATAAATGTATTACCAAAGGAATCACGGATAATCCGACTATCGAGCCCAGCGTCCATGCCACCCTGGCGACCATCCTGGGCCGCGAAGCCGCCCGCAAGAACACCAAACTCACCTGGGATGAAGTCATCAAGGAAAACAAGCGGCTCGAATTGGATTACTCCGGGTTGACTTTATAAACACGGAGAGTAAAAGGTGGGTAATGCACACTCTACTTGATCATATAACTTTTACTTTTGTATATTTTGTTGATGCTTCTGTAGTTTAGCCCAGGGGTCTTTGAGGGTGACAGTACGGTTGAAAATCAGTTTATCCGCGGTCGTATCGGGATCGACACAGAAATAACCCAGGCGTTCGAACTGGTAGCGGACCAACGGCTGCGCATCCTTAAGAGACGGTTCGACGTAACAGTTTTCCAGAACCTCTAACGAGTTCGGATTCAGATTCGAGGTGAAATCCTGTCCTTCCGGTACGTCTTCCGGATTTTCTTTGGTGGAAAGAGTGTCGTAGAGTCGCACCTGGGCCGGGATGGCGTGTTCGGCAGAGACCCAGTGCAGGGTTGCCTTGACCTTGCGGCCGTCGGGAGCGTCGCCGCCGCGAGTGGCCGGATCGTAGGTGCAATGTATTTCCGTGATAGTGCCGTCTTCGTCTTTGATCATATCCATGCACTTGATGAAATAGGCGTAGCGCAATCGTACCT
>CAZNQT010000216.1:0-7831 GCA_964574885.1 uncultured Pirellulales bacterium | reverse complement strand
AAATGACAAGAGGCCGTTTATCTGCAGCGTTCAACGGATTTGAAAGCAGTGATCCCCGTATGGAGAGAGTACCTTTGGATTTGAGACGGTCTGAAGTTCGGGCTGAATATCTTGAAAACCATAAACAATGGTTTTTACGTCATCATGAGAACGCTTTACAGGAATTTGAGGAATCGGTTGAAATACAATACGGTCAGATGAATAAGGAAGCATTAAAGCAAAAAACTCTTTTTGAAGATTGTGAGAAATAAGAATTACAACAATTGTAGGTAATGAATAAGAAAACTGGATTCCTGCTTTCACAGGAATGACATCGTACGCAGATAGAACTAATGGCAGAACAGGCAGTACAAGAGAAGAAAGAAGTAAAGCAAGACGAAACGAAGGTGCTGGAGGTTTCATCGTCGCCACACTTGCAGGATGAATCGACGAGCCGGCGGGTGATGCTGGAAGTGGCGATCGGGACTCTGCCGGCAGCCGGTATGGCAATCTATCTATTTCGCGGTTCGGCCCTAGCCGTCTTATTCAGTTGCCTGGTCGCGGGGATGGGGACAGAATGGATATTCAATGCAGTGCGAAAGAAAACCCAGACTATTCTGGACGGCAGCGCACTGGTTACTTGCCTGATTTTGGCTTTATCGTTGCCGCCGACGTTTCCGTGGTGGGGCTGTGTGATCGGATCGGCGGTAGCGATCGGGGTAGCGAAGATGCTGTTCGGAGGACTGGGAACAAATATTTTTAATCCGGCAATGGTGGGCCGGGCGTTTCTGATGGCCTGCTTCGGGATGCTGATGACCACGTGGGTTATCTCGGCGCCGCAGTATCCGGATTACGAAACCAGCGCCCAGGAACAGGGAATCCAGGTCGATGCCGTAACGCAACCGACGCCATTGGCGTTGGCCAAGCAGGTAATAAAGGATGCGCACGATCCGGATAAAGCCGAAGAGGAAAAACAAACCTCCGCTACCGTAAACGGGAAGATCAACTCGATGTTTATCGGTAACATCAGCGGGTCCGTCGGCGAGACGTCGGCGTTATTATGGCTGCTAGGCGGGCTATTTCTTTTGTGGCGACGGACGATCACGTTTCACATTCCGCTGGCGGTATTAGGATCGGCACTGGCGATGGCGACGGGCGCGTGGCTGATCAATTCGGAGGTATATCCAAATCCACTGGTGCACTTGTGCGGGGGCGGCTTGATGATGTGTGCGTTCTTCATCGCGACGGATCCGGTGTCGTGTCCGTTATCGAAAAGCGGCCGGGTGATCTTCGGGATCGGCGTAGGCGTATTGATTATGCTGATTCGCCTGATCGGCGGGTACCCGGAAGGGGTGATGTACGCAGTGCTGTTGATGAATTCGATGACGCCTTTGCTGGATCGTTGGACGAAGCCAACGCCCTTAGGTGGACACGTGAAGAAAGGATAAAAAAAAAGTTATGTGTTGCGAGTTGTGAGTTGTGAGAAAAAAATGCTTGATTCCTGCTTTCGCAGGAATGACATTGTGAGTTAGTCGATGATTGTGAATTTTTTGAAACAAACGTGGTTGGTGATGGCGGCGGCGGTGGTGTTCGGGCTGCTGGTGGCGGCGGTGGCCGGGCAGTTGGAGGATCGCATCAAACAAAATGCCATCGAAAAACGGGATCGCGAATTGCGGAAACTATTCCAGGAACACGGTGCAGGATGTCAATTTACCGAACAAACGGGGACCAATGAGCAAGGAAACGAGGTCCCGTATTTCATCGCCCGGGACGCCAACGGTCAGATCGTAGGCTACGCCCTGGAACACAGCGGGGGCGGCTTTGCCGATAAGATTAAACTCTTGATCGCGGTCGATGCGAGCCTGGAGAAAATCAAAGGGTACGCCGTGATGAAGAGCAATGAGACACCGGGATTCGGGGATAAGATCACCGGTGATTTTCGGAAGGAGTTTGTAAACTGCAAAGCGGTGAAATTGAAAGTCGAGACGAAAGGCGATCGGTATCAACCGAACGATAATATTATCGTCGCCATCACCGGTGCGACCATCAGTTCGACTGCGGTGACAAAGATTGTGAACGAAGCGGTGGCGATACTGAAAGAGGTGACGAAGAACCTTAAAAAAGGATGAAGCCTGAAGCCTGAATAAAAGAAGAAATGAAACGGGGCACATGGAAAACAAAGAAAATGAAGTAATTTTTGATACTTACCAGGTGATGTATTTAGATATTGTCTAATTGCGAGAATGACGAATATCGTCATCACAGATGGCAGCAGAAACATCATGGCAGAGACAGAAAAGCTGGAGTTGAAGAGCGTTGAGAAGCCGGAGTGGATAGGGCACTTTATTCGGGGGCTGTGGGAAGAGAACGCGATCTTTCGACAATTGCTGGGGATGTGTCCGACATTAGCGGTGACGGCGGCGTTGAAACCGGCGCTGACGATGGGGGCGGCGACCCTGTTCGTGTTGCTCTGTTCGAATCTGGTGGTATCGGCGATGCGAAAACTGCTCGTGGGTCATCTACGGATTCTGATGTTTACCCTGACGATAGCGACATTCGTGACCATCGCCGACCAGTTGTTGCAAGCGTTTCTGCCAGACATGAGCGAGAAACTGGGTCCTTATGTGCCGTTGATTATCGTAAACTGTCTGATCATAGGTCGTGCCGAAGCGTGTGCCAGTCGCAAGGGCGTCTGGACCAGCTTCTGGGATGCGTTGGGCATGGGATTAGGATTTACGTTTGCCCTGTGCGTTCTGGCCTCGATCCGGGAATTTCTGGCGGACGGCGCCCTGTTCGGCGTCACGTTGATGCCCCAGGCTTTTTTCGCTAACCATATGAATTGGAACGTAATGAAACTGCCGGCAGGGGCGTTTTTGACGTTGGGAATTTTACTGGGACTCAGTAACCACTTTTTCAGGAAGAAATAAAACCGCAAAAGAATTGGAACCACGGATTTCACGGATTACACGGATATAATAAAAAAGGTGTGCAATGCACACCCTACCTTATCTTTTTAGAAAAAAGTGAATGGGTAGATGAGTAAATGGGTAAATGAACAGGTAGTTAGAGATTCTTCGCTGCGCTCAGAATGACAGGGAAGAGACAATAGCGAGACATACCATGGATATAGTAGGGCATTTGGCGATTGTGTTTATTTCGATTGCACTGGTGAACAACCTGGTGCTGACGAAATTTCTGGGCATCTGCCCGTACCTGGGCGTGTCGCGACGGATCGACATGGCGTTCGGAATGGGCTGTGCGGTAACATTTGTCATCACTATTAGCGGGACGGTGACGTGGATCATAAATAATATGGTTTTGCAACCGATCGGGATGGATTACCTGAAATACATCGCGTTTATCATGGTCATCGCGAGTATGGTACAGTTGGTAGAGATGTATATACGGAAATTTTTTCCGCCGTTATATGACAGTTTCGGGATTTTTCTGCCTTTGATTACAACGAACTGTGCAATCTTAGGAACGTGTCTATTTATCGACTTATGGGGATATGGCTTTTTAGAGGCACTGGTAGGCAGTTTCGGCGGCGGTTTAGGTTTTACGCTGGTTATCTGTATCATGGGCGGCATTCGGGAGAACCTGGAATGGGCGGACGTACCCAAGGCGCTGCGGGGCGCGGGGATTACCCTGATCACGGCGGCGATTATGACACTGGCGTTTATGGGATTCTCGGGAATGATAAAGACATAAAAAGCAGTTGTGAGTTGTGGGTTTTGAGTTGTGAGAGAAATGATTCAAGAGGATTTAATAAATAGCTTTCCTGTAATGGCGGGTATTGAACCGTTGACGGTGATCTCGGCGGGGGTGACGCTATTGGCAGTGGGATTGATTTTCGTCATCATATTGACGATTGCCAATGCGAAGCTAAAAGTGGAACAGGACCCGACGGTAGAGGCGATTTTGAATGTATTGCCGGGAGCGAACTGCGGCGGGTGCGGATTGGCGGGCTGCAGTGCGTACGCCGAAGCGGTAGCCAGGGATCATGGTCTGATGGGCAAGTGCGGTCCCGGCGGGGAGGCCCTGGTGAAGGAAATCGCTGCCATCCTGGGGATCGAAGCAGCGGCCTCGGCGCCGGTTCGCGCCATAGTGCATTGCTCCGCTACAAGCAGCGACAGGATCAATTTCGCTCAGTACACGGGCATCCAAAGCTGCGGCGAGGCCCAGATGGTTGCAGGCGCTATCGGTTGTCCGTACGGCTGTCTGGGATACGGCGACTGTGAAGCGGCGTGTGAGTTCGATGCGATACACGTAATCGACGGTTTGGCCATAGTGGATTATGAAAAATGCGTCGGCTGCGTGGCGTGCGTAAAAGCGTGTCCGAGACAGTTAATTGAATTACTGTCCTTCCAAGAAGATCCTATGCTGGTGATCTCGTGTGCCAGTGTGGATAAGGCTAAAGAAGTACGCAGTTATTGCAAAGTCGGTTGCGTCGGCTGCGGATTATGTGCTAAAATGGCGCCGAATGCGTTTCAGATGAAACAGAACCTGGCGGTCATCGACTACGAAAACTACGGCCGTTGGGCAGATTGTGATAAAGCGATCCAGAAATGCCCCCGTGCGCTTATGACGTTCGTAGGGAAAAACGTTGAGGTAAATGCGACCGTAGAGAGCTAAAAAAACGGGTGATACAATGAGCAAGCAAGCAATACTACAAACGGATATACCAGGGCAAACTCCCAGACGAGGTAAAGTGCGGGATATTTACGATCTGGGCGATAAGCTGATCATTGCGGCCACGGATCGGATCAGTGCGTTCGATGTGATCATGGCGAACGGCATCCCGGATAAAGGAAAGGTGCTGACGCAATTATCCTTATTCTGGTTCCATTGGCTGGGCGATTCCGTACCGCATCACTTGCTCAGCTCAGAGGTATCGACATTCGGAGAGCCGTTTAGCCATCATGCGGATCAACTGGCCCAGCGAAGTATGCTGGTGAAAAAATCCGAGGTGCTCCCCGTGGAATGCGTAGTGCGGGGATACCTGGCAGGCAGCGGCTGGAAGGAGTACCAGCAAAGTCAATCGGTCTGCGGTCATAAACTGCCCGACGGATTGAAACAATGCGCTAAACTGCCGGAACCGATTTTTACCCCGGCGACCAAAGCCGAACAAGGCGAACACGATGAAAATATCAGCTTTGAAAAATCGGCGGAAATCATCGGGTTGGAGACCGCCAGTTACGTGCGGGATAAAAGTATCGAAATCTACGTCAAGGCCTCAGAGTATGCCGCCCAACGCGGGATATTATTAGCCGATACCAAGTTTGAATGGGGGTATGACAACGGCGCCATCATTTTGATCGATGAAATTTTGACGCCGGATTCGTCGCGCTTCTGGCCCGCCGATAAATATGAGCCGGGACGAGACCAGGAAAGTTACGATAAACAGTTTGTACGGAATTACCTGGAAAGCATTCATTTCAATAAGAAGCCGCCCGGTCCGGAATTGCCGGACGATGTCATCGCCGGGACCCGCCAGCGGTACGTGGAAGCATACGAGCAACTGAGCGGGCAACCGTTTTTCGTATCCTAAGTTGCCGTAAATAATAGAGGAAACCATGCCGATGAATACCGGGACGCGGATATTTGGTTGGATTCAAGTAACGGCTATCCTCTGGGGTAGTCTGTATTTTATCGGTTGTGAAACCGGCGGCCCATACGAAGTCAAGTATTACTATACTTCCACCGATGACGGTCTTACTCTGGCACTGCGACGGTACAAACCAGAACATCTTTCCCAGGATAAGAATCCGGTGATTCTCTGTCATGGATTCAGTTACAATCTGTTATTTTGGGATCTGGACGAAAAGGTTTCCCTGCCGCGATATCTGGCCAAACGCGGATATGACGTCTGGTCGTTATCGCTTCGCGGTTCCTGTCCGAGCAGTCAGCCACTCAATAGTTCTTTTCGACGCCTGGCCCGTTTCAACATCCATCCGGAAACTCTAAAGACGTTGAAAAAGCGAATGATTACCGATATCAAGATGAAAGACTGGTCGGTGGACGATCATATTCAGTTTGATATTCCGGCAGCGATCCGGTTTGTTTGCGAAAAAACGAACCATCAGAAAGTGCACTGGGTCGGGCATTCGCTGGGGGGAATGATTATGTTCGCTTATCTGGAACAGCAGAACCAGAACGTGGAAGCCGTCAAAAGCTTCGTAGCGGTCGCCGTGCCGATGACGGTTTTTCATCCCCTGAATAAACCGTTTAGATTTCTCGTGGATGTAGAATTCGCGATCAAAGCCGGCGCGAAAGTGGTCGGAACCAGCGCCCCGGCGACCTGGGGAGCGATTTTCGGCGATCTGAATACGCCGATGGATAAGTTGTTTTATAACAATAAAAATATCGAGGGAGGAGTTCTTCGCTCACTGTTTTATCGGGCGGAAGAAGAAATGGGCACGAAGCAGAGACTGCAATTGATGCATATGGTAAAAACGGAACAGTTCACATCGCTGGACCAATCGACGGATTATACTGCGAACCTGACGAAGGTGACGACGCCTGCGTATTTGCTTTGCGGTACGGTGGATAACATGGCCACGGTCGGCGCCGTGAAATATACCTATCGTCAAATTCAAAGCGAAGATAAGCAGTTTCGCATGTTCGGCCGGGTGAATTCGCAGAAAAATGATTATGGCCACGATGACCTCGTGATCGGCATCCATGCGAAAAAAGAAATCTATCCGACGATTCTGGATTGGCTCGATGAACATCCCTGCGTGACGCACGAAAAGGAACTCATGCTGCAGCCGAAGGCGCCTCCCGCGGAAACGATATCAAAAACCTCCACGAAAAAATCAATGTAACATGCCGGACAATAAAACCACATTGAAGGAACTAAAAGAGGTAATCGCACGATTTGAAGCCGAGCGGGACTGGAAACAGTTTCACGCGCCGAAAAATCTGGCGATGGGTTTGGCGATTGAAACCGCTGAACTCCTGGAACACTTTCAATGGATCAGCGCCGAAGAATCCCGTCAGGTGATGCACGATGAAACTCAAATGGCGTTGGTCGCGGAAGAGCTGGCGGACGTATTGGGATATTTGCTGAATCTGGCCCTGGAGATGGAAGTCGATTTAAGTGAAGCGTTTTATGCGAAAATGAAACGAAACGAGCAGAAGTACCCGGCGGATCAATATCGAGGCAAGTATAAATTATAGTGGTGAGTTATGAGGGAAGAAGAAAATAAACGGGTAAAAGTCACATATATTTATGGGTAAGAAAGAATATACAACCTATCAGCGCAACGTGATTCAACGTTATTATGAGAACCTGGATACGATCAAATTGGGCGCGCTGCAGGAATTGGTAACGGAATTGTACCTGGCGAAAGACGGTCCTAAAGAAGACCGCCTGTGGGAACGAGTCCAAAAGGCGATGGTGCAACTGAAGGTGCCGGAGAAAATTCGTGAGCATATTATGCAAACACGGCGCGTGGAAATCCTGGCCGAACATGTACAGGACTGGCTGAAGAAGAAAGGCTAAAGGATGAAGGATGAAGGAGTAAGTTTTTTGTGAGATTGCAATAATCCGTATATCATTTATAATTCGGTTTTTATAACTGTACGAATATGGAAGGAAGAGTCAGGGATGGCCCAACGTAAGAAAGTCGATGTGATCGGCAAAATTGAAGACAGTGCGCAAACCGTGCACGACAGTATCTTGAAAGGACGCAAGCCGAAGATGCGGATCCCCGTGCGGAGTTTATCCAACGTACTTTATAAGATCCGGACCGGACACTTCGTGCTGAACAACAATTTCAAGGAACGGACATTAACGCTCAATACCGTCAAGACCTTCGCCCAGACTCTCAAGATGATGTCCTTGAGT
>CAZNQT010000215.1:0-7841 GCA_964574885.1 uncultured Pirellulales bacterium | reverse complement strand
TGGAACATCATAGGGCAGCGCCGAAGTAGCGGCGATTTCTTCGTGCGAATACCCCGGATCGGCGTCCGAGATCACCAGGCGGGCCTGGCTGCTACCGCCTTCGGAGGTAAAGAAGATATAATTCCGTCCGTTGCCCGTAGAGGGATTGGTATCGCCAAAATCAAAAATCCGCGTCCAGGCGCCGTTGGAGGCGTGTGAGAACCACGCTTCAAAGGTGACGCTGGTAAATTCGGTAATCAAATTACCGGGCAGTTTCACATAATCGTTATCGCCATCCAGTTGAACGGCGTTGCTGCCGATCGCAGCACCATTTTCCAGCGTACCGTGCTGGGCGCCAACGGAATCCACGGCTGTGGAATCACCATTGGTAAAACTATAACGGTGTACCAAATCGGCCTGTACCGCTGCGCCGAAGCGTAGATTCAGCAAATAAGCAATAGCGACATAATAGGAAAGTCGCACCATTTTCCTTCTCGCTTTTTCCAATGGCATTAGTGGGGAAAGCGTCATTGGCTCATTTCCCACATAACGCGCTCTTTTGGGCTTGATTACAAGCATCCATACCTATAGGTATAGGGTACGCTCCCTGCCGGATCCGGAACTCCGGATCCGGCAGGGCCGCACCCACTATAATTATCTATCTAGTCGTGTCGGTTTACTGACAGCTCAGTAAGCCGCAAGCCAGCCATTCACTCGCCAACTTGGCAAAATCCTTCAGATCCACAACGCAATCTTTGACCAAGTCAGTGGAGGGACGATTGACGCAGGGATCCAGATTGATATCATCCGGTCCGCGTTTGTAGGCATCGATGATCCACTCGTCGTTCATGGCAAAATCGTAGAACCGGACCTCATCCATCGTACCGGCCAGGAGAGGATCCGGATCAAACACGCTTTTACCCAAATAACTATGATCCGTTCCGACCACCGACATATTATGAGTCATCGTGGCGCTGTCGCCTGCCGGTTGTCCATCCACGTATTGTCGAATCTGACCGTTGGACCGATCCAGGACCACGGCGTAATTCACCATAGTATTCGCCGGAATACCATCGGGAATCGTCGCTGTCTGTTCGCCGCCCCACTGGGCATCGGTGATCACCGCGCGGGTATCGCTGCCGCCGCTGCTGGTCATCAAAGCGAGATAGGCGTATCCCATGCCGTCGCCTAAGGTGTTCCCAAAGGACGCGGCATACCGCCAATCATAGGTATGCGTGGGGATTTGGATCCAGAACATAATCGTACAATCCCACAGACCGGACACCATACCACCCGGTAAGGTGACAAACGCATTGGGATCCGCCGCCGTTAACGTCAGCGCATTGCCGGATAGCGATGAGCCGGGGGCGCCCAGGGTGCCGTGAGCGGTTCCCACGGAATCATGGATGTGGCTCAAGCTGTTTTCCCCATCGGTAAAGCTATATCGATGGATCAAGGATTCCGTAATTGCATGTATGCGGGCGCTATCCGAATCGGCATATGTCATATGATTAGTCGCAATCAGAACTCGGCAGTAATAATCACTATCGTCACTGACTAGCACGGTTAAAGTAGCATCATTAATGCCAACCGGCGTGGAGGTATCCCCGGGCTGGCCCTTGTACCACTGATAATCCAGCCCTGAACTGTCGCCTGTATTCGGATTCAGAGCCCCGACCGTCATAGAAGCCTCAGTATCAACTACCACTCCGGTTTCAGCCGGTTGCGTCTGAATCACCGGCGTTAGCGGCACCGTGGTAAAGTCCCAAATCGGCCCCACATAATTATTGGGATCGGTTCCGATGTGGGAAACGATTTGCCAGTAATAGGTTGCCTCATTCGCCAAGCCGGTGATAGGATAGCTGGCAGCCGAAATCCCGGCAGCCACCTGGATCAGATTCGGGTCGGTAGGCGTCATGCTCCGCAATACGTCATACGTCTTACTCGCACCGGCAGGACCGGTCCAACTAAGGGTGGGAGAGGTGCTTACCAAATTTTTATGTTGGGCAGGAACGGGAAGACGGGCGGTCTTGATGACAATATCGGGCCCGGCTTGGAAACTAGCCATAATCTCCGAGTCACTCAGGGCCCGGTCATAGATGCGAAATTCATTCACATTGCCGTCTAATTCCGGATCCGCATCATAGGTGGCATTGCCGATATAGGCATGCACTTGCGCCACACCTGATAAACCCAGCGTGGCGTTAGTTACGACGGTTGCCGAATTTATAAAGGCGCCATCATTATAAATACTCATGGTGTCAGGATCGGCATCGGCATCGTACACGCAGGCAACGTGTATCTGTACACCGGTGTCAACCTGAGTTGCTATGGGTCCATCTTCCCCCGATTCATAACTGGGAGGGGGACCGCCGAGACGAAATCGCTGCTCCGAGCCATTCGAAGGCGTATAGAACAGGCAGTTCCCCCCGGCGCCACCGCTATCGGTTTCTCCGAAATCGAATAAGCGCTGCCAGTTCTGTACCGTATCGATGGTAAACCAGGCTTCGATCGTCATGCTGGTATAACTCTTACTCGAACCATATTTCATGATATCAGACGGTAGATTTACATATGCGTCACCACCAAGTTGCAGCGCATTGCTTGCGATGGACGCACCCGCCTCCAAGGTACCATCCAAACCACTGATGGAATCAACAGCCGTCGTATCGCCGGTATCGAAACTATACCGATTAACCATTATCGGCTGTCCATACGCTACCATACTTATGCACATGAGCAACAAAAGTCCAAATTGAACTATTCTTGTTTTCATAGTTCCAACTCCTTATCAATACATAATCTCATTATAAAAAAAGTCCGACTCCCCCAGCAAAAAGAGAAACATCTGCCGCTGCTACATTGGATCCAGAATATACTCACTCCTTTCTTGTTACAGAAATCGTGAAGAGATAGATTCTCCTCGCTTAATTTCATTATACTTGTTAATGAATTGCACCCAAACACCATTTTGCGCAAATTTCTAACCATTATGCGAAACAGATTGTCATAAGTTTTTATTATATCAGAGTTTACGTAGAAATCACTATTATGGCCCAATGACTTTAATCCCTATGCACATTAAACGTAAGTCATTTATTCGCAAATATTTACCTCTCACTATCAAACTTACAGCCATTGAAGCCATACGGAGTGATCTGCATATATTTATTACCACCAATGAATAATGTTGTTCCGTTGAAATCGTATTTGCATAGCATCAAAGGGCCGCCACCCGACATGGCCGTCTACGAAAGCGATATTGGTCCCGCTGGGCACCTCACCATTTAGATGATTGGACTGATGTGACAGTTTCCAACGATCCCAGGCGCCACCATGAACATCCGTGAAAGAATTATTATTGGCCGAATCTTGTAAAGTAGCATCCGTAACAATTTCGGTCTCCTCGGGAAACGGGACCGTTGTTTTTCGCACCCATTCCTTGGGCGGATCGCCCAAAATCGCATCCTCCGGCGGCCGGGGGGTTTCCATATCCATTAACCAGAAATATCCCGTAACCCGGTAATTGTGAATACGATCCGTTGACTCTTTTACTTTGTTGAAAGGCGTTCCCGGACTCACGTTCTGAGAAAAAAACCAGTAGTGGGCGTCATCCGGTTTCATTGTGGGATTGGAGGGGCAGTAAAAGGTTGTACGGTCTCCACCGGCTTTGATAATCAAATCGGTAGTGAAATACGATACATCCCAAAGCCACCATCCTTCGGTATTCAAAGGAAACTTATCGTTGTTTTTATCCAGAGAGTACATCCGTAACCCCGTGATAATATGATGAAGACCCGTTGCACACACTACCTTGCGGGCATGTTCTTTTGCGGTTTGAAGGGCGGGAACGAGGATGGTTAACAGTACAGCGATAATCGCGATCACAATTAAAAGTTCAATTAAAGTAAAACCACGTCCACGAGTATAAACAGACTGTCTCATTCCCAGGCATTCCTTTACACTTGAGGCAATAAAATGAAATCAATCACGGTCATTAAGTCCTGGTGATTGTCAAATGCATACGTATCTCACGTCCTTATAATATTAGCATAAAGCCATTCCACAAACGACGCCAATTTGCGAAATTCTTTAACCATTATGCGAAAAGGCGGAGCCGATCTTTGAGGGGGAAGCGTGCAGAAGATGAACCGTAAGTAATTATGATATAATAGTTTATATTTTCACCAAACGAATACGGATATACCCTGTCTATAACAAGAATAAACATCAATTTTATATAAGAATTTCACCCCCTTTAATATTGCCGCCCTTTATTTTCTCGCTCTTCAATTCAGCAGTGCCACGAAATCGTTCGAAGCACACTACAATGTCGATGTATATTTTTCGACTCCGAGAAGATTTAGGGAAGACAGGTAAAGTTAAAAATACATGTTCGGGAAAGAAGAGATATAATAATTCAATCGTAGAATGAAAATATTTAAAAATATTACTGCGTTCAGGCATATTCCCTATTTTGTGGTTGTTGGCAATGAACCGACTGGGTACAATTGCCTATTAGGAAAACCGGAATAATTACAAGTTGAAACCTATAGAGAATTCAAATCAAAGAAAAAAGGAGTTATTATGAAGAGAATCCTGGTAAAAGGCACGATAGTATTTTTAGTAGCGATCGGTCTCTGGATGCCGGCGCGGACACAAGCCGACACTGTTCATGTTGATCTCAACCGTACCCGTGAGCCTATCTCCAAATACATCTACGGCCAATTCATCGAGCATTTGGGCCGTTGTATTTACGGGGGGCTCTGGGCGGAAATGCTGGAAGACCGGAAGTTCTATTATCCCGTTACCGGAGACGCCCCTGCCTGGACCATGTATCAACCGGGCAAACCCTCCTGGGAGGGGGAAGGTCATCCGTACGAATTGTTAACGAGTTCCCCCTGGATGATCATCGGGGATAAGAAAGCCGTCACTATGATTACGGAGAATTCGTACGTGGGCGTACAAACGCCGCGGATCGCCTTAGCCGGAAACAGGAAAGCGGGAGGCTTACTTCAGGAGCGTCTGGGCCTCGTGGACGGCAAGGCATACTCAGGACGGATCGTGCTGGCAGGCGATCCCCAGGCGGCGCCGATTGAAGTGAGTCTCGTATGGGGAGGTGGAGCGAGCGACCGTGATACAGTGATCATTGATAAAATCGACAATACCTACGTTAAAATACCACTACGTTTTACCAGTAAAGGATCCACGGACAACGGTCGAGTCGAGATCATCAGTAGGGGCAGAGGTTATTTTCTAATTGGCGCCGTCTCACTAATGCCGGCGGACAATATCCTGGGCTGGCGAGCCGATACGGTGGCTCTGCTAAAGGAACTGAATTCACCGATCTATCGCTGGCCGGGCGGCAATTTTGTCAGCGGGTACAACTGGAAAGACGGTATTGGCGATCCGGATCGTCGTCCGCCGCGTAAGAATCCCGCCTGGAAGGGTATCGAGCATAATGACGTGGGCATCCACGAGTTCATGGATCTGTGCCGTGAGATCCACACGGAGCCCTATATTGCCGTGAATACAGGATTGGGGGGAATCGAGGCGGCCGCGGAGGAAATTGAATATACCAACGGAAGTGTGAACACGCCTATGGGCAGGCTGCGCGCTCAAAACGGTCATTCCCGACCCTTTGGCGTCAAATGGTGGGCCATCGGCAATGAGATGTTCGGAGACTGGCAACTGGGTCACATGCCGCTGGAAGACTACATGAAAAAACACAATCGAGTGGTGGACGCCATGCGCAAAGTGGATCCTACCTTCGTTCCGATTGCCGTAGGGGCTAAGGGGCGCTGGAGCGAACAAATGCTCACCTCGTGTGCGGACCATATGGAATTAATCAGCGAACACCTTTACTGGCAGGATAAGGACGACGTGATTTCCCACGTAGATCAGGTTGCCAAGTCCATCCGGGACGTAGCCGATGCCCATCGGGAATACCGTAAGACGATCCGTTCGCTGGCGGGTAAAGACATTCGTATCGCTATGGACGAGTGGAATTACTGGTACGGCCCATACGAATACGGCGAACTGGGCACGCGTTACTTTCTCCAGGACGGATTGGGAATAGCGGTAGGTCTGCATGAATTTTTCCGCAACAGCGACATATATTTCATGGCCAATTACGCTCAGACCGTTAACGTCATCGGCGCCATCAAGACAACCAAAACCCAAGCGGAACTTGAGACCACGGGCCTGGTACTCAAACTATACCGGGAGCGATTTGGCAAAATCCCGGTTCAGGTCAGCGGCGATTTCAAGCCGCTGGATATTGCCGCGGCTTTGTCGGACGACCGTACCGCCTTGACCGTCGGGATTGTCAATCCGAGCGATCAATCTCAGTCTCTCGCTTTGAAATTGAACGGAGGAGAACTGACAGGTCGCGGACGGCTATGGGTGCTCACCGGACCAAACAAATGGGCCTATAACGCGCCCGGAAAACCGCGGCAAGTGGACATTCGCCCGTCTTCCTTTAGAGACGATCAGGGAATATGCGAAGTGGTCCCTTTGAGTGTTACGCTTTACTCGTTTTCCTTGCGCTAATCTGCCATGCGTAAACTTCTATACCTTATAATTGTGTCGGGGCGCGTTTGGTTGTTGGGATTGCTGGCGCTGGGAACTTCCTGCTGCACGGACTCGAACAATCCTGAACTACGGATGCTCGATCTGGAAGGCGATTTACGAGTCCACGATCCCGCCATTATTCGCGAAGATGATATGTATTATGTGTTCTCCACCGGCGGTCGGCGGCGAGGGGGAATACTACCGATTCGCCGTTCCCCGGATTTACATCACTGGAGTCTCTGTGGCACGGTTTTTAACGCCATGCCTGCGTGGGCCACACAGGAAATTCAAGGGGCCCGAGGAATATGGGCGCCGGATATTTCGTATTTCAATGGTAAATACCATCTCTACTACTCCGTATCCAGATTCGGGACCAACAACTCCGCCATCGGTTTGGCGACGAATCGAACCCTCAATCCGGATCATCCCGACTACCAGTGGATCGATCAGGGTATGGTAGTACGTTCCCAGCCGGGCCGAGACGACTGGAACGCGATCGACGGCAATATCTCGATTGAAAATCCAGACAAGGTATGGCTTTGCTGGGGCAGCTTCTGGAGCGGCATTAAAATGAAACGAATCGATGTCAAAACCGGTAAGCTCTCAACGGAAGATACTACTCTGCATTCGTTGGCCCGCCGACCGCGCGGAAATTCCGTAGAAACAGCGTCCTCTCCCAACGCCATCGAAGCCCCGTTTATCGTGAAACATAAGGGGTATTGGTATTTATTCGTATCATTTGATCTCTGCTGTCGCGGCGTCAACAGCACCTATAAGATTATGGTGGGTCGCGCCCAACAGATCACGGGACCGTATAAGAATCGAGACGGTAAATCCATGATGGAAGGCGGTGGGACGCTGGTGTTGGAAGCGACGACGGAACATTGGCGCGGTCCCGGTCACTGTGCCGTATTGCAGGATGTTTCCGGCGACTACCTGGTCTTTCACGCGTATCACGGCCAGACGGGACGCTCGGAGTTGAAAATTTCACCCCTGATTTGGAAAAATGGTTGGCCTCTAGTAGCACCGCTGCCTTAACGTATAATCATCCTATGCCAAAATAACCATCGTTAACCGGGCAATTTATAAACTGTGCCTATTTCTTCGCTGCGGTGACGGTCAATGCCGCGGCGGATAAGGGCGGCAGTTTCACCAGGACCATGTCGTCCTCGATGCGGGCAGGCAGATCCTCGACCTTCACGCGGTGGGGTTGAGAGAGAGAATTTCTGGCTTCGAGACTGCCGGGCGCCACCAACTGAGCCGAAACATTTGCCGGTCGCGTTTTCGCG
>CAZNQT010000214.1:0-7848 GCA_964574885.1 uncultured Pirellulales bacterium | reverse complement strand
GCATATGGAGTTCATCCCCATCGGTTGACTTTCAAACGTTCTGTAAATATCATAATATTGTTTTGATGTGAATACAATCAAATAATCCCAGGAGATTGGTTATGAGATTATCTCGCCAGACCTTCGCGATCCTCGTCGTTCTGAGTGTCTTCCCGCATATTTCCCTAATTTCTTTCTCCGCCTCTCAAAAAATCGAAACCCTGAATATTGGCGATTCTGCGCCGGATTTCAATTTGCCGGGTATTTTTCTTGAAGATCCGGCGAATGCCAAACAATCCCAGATCCGGGTAAGGAACTTTCGTTTACAGGATTTTGCCACTGCAAGGATCCTGGTCCTTATCTTCACCTGTAATCATTGCCCTACTGCTCAGGCCTACGAAGACCGCATTATCCAGTTAACCCAAGATTATAAATCCAAAGGCGTCGCCGTGGTTGCTATCTCGCCTAACGACCCCAACGCCGTCCGCCTGGATGAGCTGGGGTACACCGATCTGGGCGATTCCTTCGAGGATATGAAAATCCGCGCGCTCGATAAACACTTCAACTTCCCCTATCTCTTTGACGGGGAAAATCAGAAAGTATCCCGGGCCTATGGTCCGACCGCCACGCCTCACGTCTTTATCTTTGACCGGGAGCGAAAACTACGCTTCGTCGGCCGCATCGATAATTCGGATAAACCCAATAAAGTCACCACTCACGACACCCGCAATGCCATTGACGCCCTCCTCGCCGGCAAACCCGTTCCCGTCGAAAAAACCCGTACCTTTGGCTGCTCCATCAAATGGGCCTCCAAACGGGATACCGTCAGACAGGCCCGGCAGCGCTGGGCCCGGGAAAAAGTCACCCTCCAAACCATTAACTTGAACCAAGCCCAACAATTAATCGCCAATAAAACCGACAAATTGCTCCTGATTAATTTCTGGGCAACCTGGTGCGGACCCTGCATCGTCGAATTCCCCGATCTCGTCGATATGAATCGTATGTACCGCCGCCGCGATTTCCAATTCATTACCGTTAGCCTGGATTCCCCCGATCAGAAAGACAAGGTCCTCCCCTTCCTGCAAAAGCAGCAGGCCTCCGGCGCCAATTATATCTATCAGTCGGACGATAAGTATAAGCTCATCGAGGCCGTCGATGCAAACTGGTCCGGCGCCATACCCTATACCCTGCTCATCGCCCCTGGCGACAAAATCCTCTACCGCCGCCCCGGCCTCATCGATCCGCTGGAACTCAAAAAAGCCATCATCTCTTACCTTGGCCGATATTACAAATAACGTCAGGCGATATCCTGAATCCCAGACCCTAATTGAAACCGTCATCTATAAACAGATTTATCAGACACAGATTTACACCGATCAAAATTGATATATGTAATTGAATCTGTCAAATCAGTGTAGATCAGTGTCAGAATATTTTCAGTCACGAATTAACGCGAATGTCCACGAATTGATTCTTGTCATTCCTGCGAAGGCAGGAATCCATTGTATCTTCTATCTGCCTTTCTCGATTACGTTGTCTTTAATCCTGTTATCCTGTCAATAAGATTGAACTGTGGCAAATGAAAGTCACTATGTAACGAATGAATAATGATAGGTAACGAATTCGATATAATTGACGACGACATACGTTTAGATCGTGACAAATGAAATTAAATTTACGGTAAATCAAATACAAGTCAGGGTGGATCAAATCCAATGTACGGCAAATAAAGGTCATGTCATGACATTTTAAGGTCACGATGTGACAGATGGATATTAAATCATGGCATATCAAACCTCGTATGTGACAAATGAAGTTTCAATCGGGATGATTGAAATGGGATTATGGGACATGCGGACGGGGGAAAAGGGGATTTTTAATACTAAAATCAAGTTTTGACCGGATGGCAGGATAATTTCACTTCTAGCTCCTTGCTACTAGCTACTTTCTTCTAGCTTATTCCCGCTGACTACTGAATTCTTTTTAATCAGACACAGATTTACACCGATGAAAACTGGTAATATTCTATTGTATCCGTCAAATCAGAACAGATCCGTGTCAAAAACTTTATCTTACCCTGAACCCGATACCCTAGACCCTGATTGAAACTACGAACTGAGCACTGAATACAGTTTTTAATGGGTTGCATTCTGAGGAAGGTAGAATTCACCGTAATAATCGGCAATATAATTTCCGGTTACTTCACTCCAGACATACATGACTTCAGTCTGCCAGGGATAGTAGGTACCGACGTGGCCGTCCGTATAGGAACAATGCAATTTCACATTGATTTTTTCCAGCGGCAAAGTTCTCCAGATCGGAAAAGGGCCGGGGCTTGTTCTCGATGAATTCCAAAAGATCACCGGCTGAGTATGCCAGATGTCCACGGAAACGGGAGTGCGTTGCAGACGATCGGATTTGGGGAACTCCTCGCAACTGCCGTACCCGCCGTAATAGCGGTAATAGTTCGAGCCGAAATAATCCGACATGATTAGACTGCTTTCCGCCGGCTGGCTTGTATTCTTCGGGCCTTCGAAAAACTCGTTCCGATACGGCAGAAATCCGATGTAATTTGGGTAAAAACAATATGAGCCCTTGATCTCTGTGTCTTGTCCATGGTAGGGATATTCATAATTAGGATAGTAATCCCGTTTGTCCCAGATCTCCTGCAGCTTATCGAATTTGACCGGCAGATTCGGACAGATGACTGAGTCGGGATTATAAATCTCCGATCCGTAATAGGCACTGAGCGAACTGTGTTTGGCCCCATAGGGATAATCGCCCCGGTTGCGATACGTGCGTTTCAGCAGACGCGGATCGGTCATACGACCGTTCACGGGGTCGCCCGAGGTATTGATCGAAGGAGCGAATTTTCCTCCATTGTTCGTTGCATACATGAGAAATGCTTGGGCGACCATGTGTTGATGGTCAATATTGATCATATCCCGCGCCAGCTTCCGTGCCCTTTGTAGAGCCGGGGCCAAAATCGACAGGAGAATCGCGATTACGCCGATCACCACCAGCAGCTCGATAAGGGTAAAACCCCTGCGACCCCACTGGTTGTTATTCTGAGAGCAAATAGCCTTTAGCCCTGAGCAAGGCCGAAGGGGAAGAATCTCTGCTCCGTGATGATTTGACCGACAAAAATGCGCAAATTCCCCACCAGCGTTTCTTTTCTCCCGCGGCCACTTCATATACCCCGAATTCATTGGTTTGCCTCCATAATGAATTACTCAACATTATCCACTTTTATCTCATAACATCAACAGAAAATTGTAAACTATCAATTATTTATATCGTTCGTAACTCTTTACTAACGAAAGACTTAACCACAGATTTCACTGATTTCTCTGATTTTTTTCACCACGAAGGCCACGAAGAAAATAGCCACAAAAAAGCTCAAGAGGCACAAAATATCATTCTTCTGACTTCTGGATTTTATTCTGCCACGAAATTACACGAATGTTCACGAATGATTTTTCTGTCATTCCTGCGAAAGCAGGAATCCATCCTATCCACTATTCACTAAACACTAATCACTTTTATTCCTTTGCGCCTTAGCGCCTTGGCGTGAAACAATTATGTTTTTTATCCTGTAAATCCCGTTATCCTGTCTAAAAATGAAATTCCGGTTCCGAGGCCCGCTCTCGCGAGCCCCGGAACCCTTCTTTTTCTTACCAAACCCTGGACCCTGGCCCCTACTCTTCTATTTCTTCCAACCACTCATCCGCCAGACAGGCGAAATCGAGAAGATTCACGATCCCATCCAGATTGCAGTCCATGCGTAAAGGCCACGTACCGCGGATCTCCGCCTGCATACTGAGACTGGCGTATGCCGTTGCGCCATACGCACCCTGGTTTACCCGTTCGCCATTCGGTGTTCGTTCCGCCGAAGCATCATCCGCCGGATTGCCCGCATCGATACACGGACTCGTCACTTCATCCAACACCCAGTCGCCCGGCGCATTGGGATCGCAGGGATTAAGCCGATACCTCCCCCGCTCCGACTTTAGGTGATAATCACTCCCCGCCGGATTGGCAAACAGCGGATCATCCATAACTTTCCCATCGTCTCCGGTTTTATAAAGATCCTGAATTTCTTCCGAAGATAATTTCCTCGTATAGATGACTACCTCATCAATATTCCCATTAAAAGGTCGATAATTTGGGCTGGTCCCATCGAAATTACCGATTCGTAATTTTGCCGTGGTATTGTTATGCAGCGTACCAATAGAACAGCTTTCTGTATGAATCGGCTGACCGTCTAAGTATACTTTGACTTGGCCAGCACTTGAATCGTATGTTAATGCCGCGTGATGCCATGCCTCCGGATCAAAATCCGGCACAACATCGTCAATTACCGCATGAAAACTACATTCCGAATTGCTACCATAAATTCCACAGGCAAATGTATATTTACCTGCATAGATAAAGTTGCTAATTTGATAACAATCCGTAGTATATAAGCCGTCGCCTTGATATGCTTTAGAGACGATTACACTTAAGTTGCTACCTTCATACCAATATTCGCTCTTGAACCAACATCCGACGGTTAATTGTGACATGCCGCTTAAAGAACCATCATCCGTAACTTCTACATAGTCGTCATCGCCATCAAAACTCAGTGCCCCGTCAATCTGGCCGGTTGTCCAAGAGGCTCCGGCAATGGTTCCATCGTTCCCATTACTCGAGGAATCTTTTGCAGATGAACCGCCACCTTCATCAAACCGCCAGTACCCGACCATACCTTGATACTTCTCATCCATGACCCAGCTATCACTCGCTGTTGCGTTAATCAAATCACCCAAGGCATTGCCCCAGAGGATACTGTTTTTTATATCCGGGTTGGCGCCGTTTTCGGCCTGGATACCGGTCTGGTTGTTGACGACGGTGACGTGCTTGATCGTAGGCGAGGCCGCATCGCAATATATGCCGGTGTCACTGTCGCAGACGACGAAATTCGACAGAATACAACCCGGTCCTTCGTCGTGGATGAACTTGACGGCCGTATTGCCCGGCTGGGTAATCACCGCCGCATCCGCGGCGCTTTGAACCGTAATCGCCTTACCCGAAAAATCCACAGGCTCCTCATACACCCCCGGCCAGACCAACACCGTATCACCGGATTGACTAACTTCAATGCCCTTTTGTATTGTAGCAAATGCGCTTTCACGTGATAGACCATCATTTGAATCATCACCATTGATAGTATCAACATGAAGCGTTCTTAACAATACGACACGAAAACCAATATGATTATAGGTTGTTGACAATAAAGTATAACTCCTGCTTGTTACGGTGCAGTGGCTACCATCAGGATCATTATACCAAGAGCCTCCGCATTGAACGCAATTAGGGGGACTAAGCGTGCTTGTCAGTTCCCATACATTTCCAGCCATATCGCACATTCCATAGCCGTACTCACCAAAACTGCCAACTATGGTTGTACCATCTGGATGGTATGAAGCACTATAGTTAGCTTTATTTGGATCTATCGTAGTCCCACATCCGTAAATAAAGCTGCCATAGTAGTCCGCCACCGCTTGCCATTCCCACTCGGTTGGCAAACGATAACCATAGTAATTACAAAATGCAGTCGCACCATACCAGCTAGCATGGGTAACCGGATGATTTTCAAATCCACAGTCAACAGTAAACATACTACCACTGTAATTTATTCGGGCCGCACCCCCATTAGTCGCACCATTCGCAGTATAACCTGTACCTGCAAGGTTATAGTACACCTCTCCTTCAAAGTCCGCCCCTTCATTGGAACCGATGTGACCTTTCACCAGATTGCCTGGAACATCAACAACAATATCTTCAGTAGCTAGTGCAGCATTGAGAAATGCACAATATTGATCGTTGGTCACCTCATACTTGCTTATATATCCGATAAAACCCTCATGGCCAGGAACTCCTGGATCGTTTATGTATACCCAACTAATAATTTCTACAAGCTCAGAAAATAGATAGGCCGAACCGGAAAAAGCACCTGCATCATCATTTCCCTGAGCACCTATGATTATATTATTATCACAAATTGCAGGTAATCCGAAGTTGTCCTCCGCATCGGCGTCACATGCGGTTATCTTTTCCAGAAAGTTTCCTGTTGTAACATCGAACAGGTATGCCGATCCAGAATCAGCACCGTCGTCATCATCAAGGGGAGCCGCTACTATCGCTACATTGCCGCTGATTGCCACTCCGTTTCCGAAATAATCCCCGGCAGCAGCATCTGGAGCAGTCAGTTTGAACAATTGGTTTCCCGTATTGATATCAAAAAGATATGCTGAACCAGAATCAGCACCGTCATCGTCATTTAAAGGTGCTCCTACAATGGCAACATCGCCATATATTGCAATTGCATTCCCGAATATGTCGCCGGCCGCGCCGTCAATGGGTATAAGTTTGGTATAGGGAAATCGTACAGGATTGATAGGATCGCTTATATCAAATACATAAACCGAACCTGAATCCGTCCCATTGTCATCATCAAGTGGCGATGCAACGATGGCTATATTGCCGCAGCAATCTACATTGGAGCCAAAGTAGTCGTCGATGGCGGCATCAGATGCAGTTATTTTCGATAGTTGGTTTCCTGTCGTTGCATCGAAAAGATAAGCCGATCCAGCCCTTGACGCTAAATCGCTATCCGTACGCGCACCAATAATAACAATGTTACCGCATATTGCTACGTTATGTCCAAATTCATCATTGGCATTTCCGTCAGAAGCAGTTAGCTTGAAAAGTTGATTTCCTGTAGTAACGTTAAATAGGTATGCCGCACCTGTTGAAGTGTTTTTATCCGGCGCGCCCACAACTGCAATATCACCACTGATCCCTACCGAGTAACCGAATTTGTCGCTGGCTTGAGCATCCGTAGCTGTCAATTTGGGGCCTTGCTCACCGGTATACACATTGAATATATAAGCCGAACCCGATTTACTATCATCCCAAACCGCACCCACAATGGCATTATCCCCACTAATATCAACAGAGTAACCAAATCTATCTTCAGTCGCCGCATCATCTGCGGTTAGTTTATTCGTCTGCACATAACTGCTTGCTAAAACATGTGAACTTGACATAGCAACCAATACCACCATTAGAATTACCATTTTACCCGTCTTCATGTTTGTTCTCCTTGTTTTAATCAGTCCTCAGATCTCAGACCTCAGTTCTCAGTTTTTGCAACCACAGATTTCACGGAGAAACGGATTGAAATTTCTAGACACTGATCTACACTGATGGGATTGATTTATTTATCTGTTTTAATCAGTGAAAATCTGCGTCTAATAAATTAAACAGCCATTGCATCCCGTCTGTCGCCACTTGCCTTCCTCCCGTCGGTGTCGCCGGACCTTTATTGTTATACGTAAACACCAATTTGCCTCCTTCCTGCCCCTTCGGCCCTATAAAGCTTATCTTCTCTACCCAATCCTTCTCCATATTAATTATGTATTTTAGTAAAATTTCTCTGTTCCCTCTGTGGCTAACTTCTATTTCCACTCTATGGCTATCAACTTCTCTCGGCTCCCCAAATCCCATTCCCGCTATCGCCGCATCCCGCCGCACGGTATCAATCGTATTCAATCCCTGCCACGGTCTGGCCAAACCGGCAAACGAACCGGCTATTGGCTTGCCATCCATTACCAGAGATAGCCAGGGCCGATTATCTCGATACGCTGTGGTCACCAAAGGCATTCTCCCTACTCCGGAAACACGTTTATCTCCTATATGACCCGTTATGTCGATCCCGGCCCAGCCTTGTTGATGCAGATTATCGCGTAGATCAACCAGCCGGGCGTCTGACGGCCAGGGTGATTGAAAGCCCTCTTCCTTCCAGAAGGATGGATCGTATTGACC
>CAZNQT010000213.1:0-7867 GCA_964574885.1 uncultured Pirellulales bacterium | reverse complement strand
ATGGATCTGAAGTCGTGAAAAACGCTCCTCCCCCTGTGTCGCCGCTGCTGTTTTTGGTGCACACAGATTCACTGAGATTCGGATCGCTTTGCCAGCAATAGATCCCCCCCCCTGACTGATTGGCTTCAGTCGTATTTTGTTCAAACGTGCAGTTCAAGACATGCACCGTATCACATTCTTCCAAGTGCATCCCTCCTCCGTGCCAGTCGGAGTGATTGCGGCGGAGCTCGCAATTCAACATCGTAAGATCAGTGCTATCCAATACAATTCCCCCGCCATTATTAACGGCGGTATTATCTTCGATAACACTGTTTTGAATACTGACAAATCCGGGACTCACATGATCCAATTTTATCCCTCCACCATGACCGACAGTCGTCTGGTTATGGGACAGGATACAATTATCGATTTGAATCTGACATTCCTGTAAGACATATATACCCGCTCCACTAGTTGCGGTATTATGCGTAATCGAACAATTTTCAATTATTCCTGTCGCCCGTTCAAAATACAACGTTGCTTGGCTGTTTTCTGATATATTTCCGGTAAGGATGCAGTTCCGCACCGTTAATGACCCGCGATAACAATAGATCGCCGCACCTCGTCCGCTCCAGCCGGTCGCAGTCATATAGCCATTGGTAATGGTGAAACCCTCGATATGGGATCCGGAATCAGGATCTCCGTATAAATAAAATCCCCGATGCGGTTCGGCCTGGGAACCCTGAACGTTGAGAGTACACTTCTGAGGGCCGTTCTCACTGCGGACGGTTAATATTTTCCCATCGAAGTCAATATCGCGGTTACCATCACCGGTATACGTACCATTGGCAACCAGAACAACGTCGCTATCTTCGGCGGCATCGACTGCCGCCTGGATCGTGGCGTACTCGCCGGGGACATGTAATTCTGCGGCCTGTACCGAAAACGCGATAACACAAACCAACATCCATGCAATAGCTACTCGAGAAAACTGCATCATTCGCTCCTTTTTTCTACCCGTATTCAGCAAATTAAAATGTCAATTCTCGAAACTGCTCGTAAGTATCAAACACTAATCCAAATTCCAGCGGGCCGTCTTGCCAGGGCAAATCCGTGTTCTTGAGAGTAATTTTAAAAGTAGATTTAGTAAAATCCAGGGAAACATTGGCGTTGGACCGATCGAGGCCTTCGGGCTTTTTCTTAGCAATATATTTATTGGCAGCTTTCCGATCAAAATCCGCTCCCGCCAGAGAATATTGGCCCGATCCCCAGTGGATCGCCAATCCGGAAAGAGTTAAATCCGGATTTCCCGCTGAGGCGATAGCGCCTTGCACCGTCAGACTCGCGACGGTAGTGCCATCCTTGGAAGCCTTGGCTTTAACCTTGTCCACCCGCAAGGCATCCATCCACCCCTGCAATAGCTGCATGGGTAAATATTTTTTACCATTGATGACATCTTCCGCGCCGTCATCCTGCGCCATCGCCACACCATAATAGCCATCGATTATAATTTCCAGAAGAACCGGCGTAGCCATTCCGGAAAGATCCATGTTCTTACCGGTAATGCTGAAAGTTCCTTTGGTAAAATCAAAGATGACGTTTGTGAATCCGGCGCTGGAATTTTTATAGACATATTTTGCTTTTTTACCGGCCTGAGTGAATCCACTACTGTCGATTTCTTCGGCATGGGGGCCGACGCCGATCAGTACGGATGCCGAACTTTCCAGTATTTCCGCCAGGTTGGGGATACTCCCGTTCAGTTTGAAGGAATCCGCCTGGGCCTCGCGGGTTTTACCCGCCTTAACGGTCATCTTGGTCAGCAGCGGATGCGTGCTTTCATAGGCGCCGATATCCACGATCCCGTTAATAACCCGCGCCGAGCCGGCGAGATCGGTGTCATCGCTATCGGTAATAAAGTGTGGATCGCCGGCGTTGAAGCACGCGGAAAATAATCCGAGACGATAATCACCCTGTACCCAGAAATCGTCCGTCCAATCCCCGACGGTGTCGTTGGGGTCCCAATAGCCGTACTCTACGAAATTTGGATCGGCATCGAGATTGCCGTCTCCCCAATCGAGGGTGTTCGTGCCGCTATCCAAATCAGTTACCAGCGCTTGTCCTCCCTGGACGTCGCAGTAAGAAACGAAGGTATAGGTAGCCCCGCTGGGTCCTAAGGCAATTTGGTCACCCAGGCTTGCAGCTTCGTTGATCCAGAAAATATTGTTCCGCAATTCGATATCGCCGGTGTAGTTAAGATACGCCCCGCCGCCAAACATCTCGGAGCGATTGCCGACGATGGTACAGGTATCGACGAAGGCGTCACTCTGCTCGGTATAAATTCCCCCCCCGTAAAACCGGGCTTCGTTGCCAGTAAGCAGGCAATCATAGATGGTTGCATCGCTTCGTTGTAGAAAAATACCTCCGCCATAATCCGCGATATTCTCTTGAATCCAACAATCACTGATCGCGGCATAACTATCCAGCACATAAATACCGCCTCCGTTGGCGTCGGTGCTGTTATGTTTTAGGACACAATTCTGAATCACAGCGTTGCCTTGCCAGATGTTGATCCCGCCGCCATGCCGAGCGGTGTTGCCGGTAAACGTGCAGTCGGAAAGAGTCACTTCCCCGTCGCCGCTGTAATAGATGCCGCCGGCGTTGCCGCTTAAGCCGATATTATTTTCAAATGCGCAGAAACGGAATATCGGATATCCGAATTGAATCGCTACGCCGCCTGCATGGTCCGCGGTGTTGTTCCGAAAGGTACAGTGCTCAAAAATAGCGTCGCTGGACTCCAGGTAGATGCCGCCGCCGAGATCTTGCCCGGTATTATTTTCGATGACACAGTAGGAAATCGTCGGACCGGCGCTGCTGCAGAATATTCCGCCGCCGTAGCCATCCGGATTCGTGCCGTGGGTAATCGTAAATCCGGTGAGCACCGAGTCCGATTCTGCCGAAGTCCTGAACGTCACACCGATATCGATATCATTGGCGTCGATAATGGTAGCCTCTACGATATCCGGATCTTGTGGATTCGTACTGGTCAGAGTGATCGCCTTACCGCTGAAGTTAAGATTTTCAATATACCGCCCCGTTGCCACCGTTACCGTATCTCCATCGGCAGCGGCATTAATCGCCCCCTGGATGGTATTATACTGGCTGGGCACCAGTAATTCTGCACCCTGCACTGTTAAGGACAGGCAGAACCCCAAAACCACTCCGGCTACTCCTAGGATATATTTCATGGTACACCTCGCTTTGATAATACGTATGTTAAAAACATGAAAGCGTAACCGTTAAATCCAATACAGGTAATTCGTTAAAACTCCACTTCTTCTTGCTCGTCGAAGTCCCCGAACTGCAATCCGAAGTTGAGGGGGTCCTCCTCCCAGGGCCAGTTCGTGTTTTTCGCCACGACCTGGAAGGCGCATTTTACGAAATCAATCGAAATCACAATGGTAGCGGGATCCTCCGCATCCGGGCTTTTTTTGTGCTGATACTTCATTTTGCCTGCGAGTCTAAAGCCCTCGTCACCTTCGAGTACCGGATACTCGGATGCGCCCCAACATAACGTCAAGTCCATCGCGGTTAAATCGACCTCCCCTGCCGCCGCCAGTTGACCCTTCACCACCAAATTCCCCACGTTGTTCTCCTTACCTTGCTTGCATACGACCTTATCGACCCTCATCGCATCCGTATGACCCGCCAATAATTGCATCGGTAAATCTTTTTTGCCGTTAATGATATTCTCGTCATCGGCAGCAGCGTACGCGTAATACGTATCACCGATCAGAAAAACCAGAATAATCGGTGTTGTCGTGCCGGTTAAGACGAGATTTTTACCCGCGGCGCTGAACATATCCTTATCGAAATCCAACACCATCTTAGTCACCCCGCCGGCTGGACCCTTATAGCTGTATTTCGGTTTCTTACCTGACTTTTTGAAGGCGGAAGCATCCAACGCCTCGACCCAGGTCCCACACCGCAGCGTTATCGTTTCTGCCGTCAGAAAATCCGCTTCCTGGGCATTCAGTATTCCGGAAATGGCAAAGGAATCTTTTTGCGCCTCGCGGGTTTTACCGGCCTTGACCGTTACTTTGTCAACGACTAGATCGTCCGAATTGTTTTCGTAGGCGCCCATGTCCACGACGGAATTTAAAATCCGATCCTGCCCGCCTAGAGCTGTTTCCCCCGCTTCAACTTCGCTATTATCGCCCACGTCAATACAATCCGATCCCGGCATCAGATGATAACAGCCAACTACCCACGTATCATCAATCTCATCGTCCGGCGTCTCGTTGTCATTCCAATACCCCGGCGCCACGAAATTAGGCTCGACCTCCAGATTCCCATCCCCCCAATCTAAAATCGCGCTGTATTCCAGGGTAATACTTGCTTGTCCTCCCTCAATAGTACAAAACGAAATGCCGGCAGTGCTCTGCTTAATGGTGAACGAATTCTCCGAATCAATACCCCAGACAATACTGTTGCTCAACGAAACATCACATTCATCATGAATAATAAGAGCTCCATCGAGTCCGCGATTCCCCACAAACGTGC
The DNA here is from genome assembly GCA_964574885.1 of uncultured Pirellulales bacterium. Taxonomy (GTDB): domain Bacteria; phylum Planctomycetota; class Phycisphaerae; order Sedimentisphaerales; family SM23-30; genus JAFGFX01. The sequence goes on along the minus strand of CAZNQT010000213.1, from coordinate 3,328 downwards.
AATTGCGAATCGTGGAAGTACTGCCGCGAACCACTACCGGATAATACTCGTTATCGTAATTTCCTTCGATCAGACAATTGAATAGATTCAGATCGGTAAAATTGTAGTAAATCCCGTTTTGGACATTCCCACGAATTATGCAATTCTGCATTACGGAACTGCCCCCTGTGAAGATGATCCCACCCGCCCAGGGAGCCACATTCTCCTGAATGACACAATCCATAATCCAAGCGTCTGATTCGTCTATACTAACTCCTCCCCCGCGCCGATCGGTAACCTGATTACGTAATATTCGGCACTGAACGATACTCGCATTCCCATTCTCACACATAATCCCTCCTCCATCCCTCTCGGCAAGATTATCCGTGATCGTACACCCAACAATATTAGGTTCATCCTCTAATCCGTTAATATAAACACCACCACCCAGATAACCGGCTGTATTATTTTGAATCAGACAATTTTCCACACGTGATTCCGATTGCCATACATACACTCCCCCACCGACCTCGGCATGATTTTCCGAAAAAATACAGTTCCGAATCGTGGGCGATCCCCCGGCGCAAAAAATCGCCCCGCCGCTACCATTTCCGCCGTCGCCGCTCTTGTAGCCATTGGTTATCGTCACGCCGTCCAGGATCGTATCCGGTCCTAACGCGGTATTGCTGAATTCGAATCCCCGATGATTTTCCGCTTCCGAACCCTGACAATCGACGATGCAATTCGTCGGCCCATTTTCACTCCGGACGATGATCGCTTTATTGCTCAAGCTGAGATCGCGATTCCCCTCGCCCTGGTAGGTTCCGTCGGCAATAATGACCTCATCCCCATCCACCGCGGCATCGAGTGCGGCCTGGATCGTCGTATAATCACTCGGTACTCGAATCTCCGCGGCTTCGCTTACTCCGGAAACACTCACCGTAAAAATCGTTATGACTGCCCATGCTACCCGTGACATAAATTTCTCCTTTCCCTCCACTGGTTCCATTGGTTGCCACGTCTGATTTCCTCGATTCCCGGTCCGACGCAATTCTACCACGCGATGCCGGCATCGGCCAGTCTAATCTCCGGCATCAGTAAAGGGCTTATAGGACATCTTGTGCATTTTGCCTATGTTTACAACCGCCGGAATCCATTGGGGGCAGATTTTTTTATTGTAATAAAATTACTTATTCTTTACAATTTATGCTTTGGCAATGAGACTGGGAAGAACAAAGGAGAAGAGCTGTTAATACGCATATTCCGGCGAGGGATGCCTTTCCTAAATTTCGGTTAATTTCCTGTTACGATTCGAGGGATTCCCTAAGAGGAGATAGATACATGAGAAAGCACATTGTAGTACGAGCGGGGGTCATCGGGATTCTTTTCGCTATGACCGTCAACGCCCATGGCGTCATGCCGAAATGGGGCTATGATGATGGACTCTACACCTCATGGGTCAATTATTATGATTCGACCGGCCTGGCCGGTGGATTTCGGTACCAGTTCCATTTTTATGAAACCGGCTGGCAGGAGTGGCCCAACGCAGGATGGTACAATCAAGTCCTCCTGGAAGAGCCGGATGGTACGCCGCTGCTCACCTTTAACGACCTGACGCCGTACGATTCTGCGGAAGAGGCCTGGGCCGCCGGCGAGGGCTGGGCCGGATTGGCATTCGCTGAAAATACCACGGTCCGGATGTACATGCATAAAACGGCGTACCCGGATCATCTCAGCGGACACGTGAAATGCGAAATTTATAAATTCCCTGTGTATCCACCGGAAACCCATATATATGGCATGTCCTCCTATGCCAGCCCCACTCAAATCATTGCGGATGGGCAATCTAATACGGATATTTACGTTCAGTTGTTTAAAGACAGTAGGCCTTACGACGGCCATGACGGCAGTGAAGCTACGGAATATATCCACATCGTTACGGATAAGGGCAGTTTTTCGGAATATGACGACGAAAAAGACACCTGGATGTTTTACAGCTATCTGGGCAACTCGATGCCGCTCTACGCCGACGATACCCCCGGCGCCGCGCACGTTACCGTAAGTTGGCACGGGTATCAGGAAAATGACATCGTCCAGCACCTGACGGTTATGATGGGTGATTACTCGCTTACGGTAGAGGCGGATACCGATGAACTACCCGCCGACGGCGTCGCCACCTCGGTTATTTCCGTCGATGTGTCTCCTTATTCCGGCGGAACGGGCAATACGGTGACCTTAACTACCGACCGGGGTACGTTCTCAAACGGCAGCGACACGATAGAGGCGACACTCGACGGTAACGGTCACGGAACGGCCATGTACGTCGCACCCACCGAAGGCGGATGGTGCAATATCCACGGCGTCTATGGTCAGGCCGAAGATACCGATACGATCCTGGCGCTGGGAAAAACCCTGATCGTTACGGCTTTGCAGGATACCTTGCCGGCCGATTCACTCTTATACAGCAATATCAAAGTACAACTCATCGATGGGTATTACGGTCCGATCGAAGGTGAAATTGTTACCCTGACCACCAGTCTGGGGCTTTTCGAAAATGGCTCCCAGACCATGCAGGTCGTCACCGGCTGGGAGCCCAGTCAGGTAAAGCTCCATCCCGAAGACGATCAGGCGGGAACCGCCTCCATACAGGGAGTCTGGGTGGGACCCGACGAAACCTTGACCGACGGTGATTCAGTAAACATGTTCACTAAAGGATTATTGATCCAATGCGACCCGGAAGCATTGCCCAACGACGGCGAATCCGAATCCCAGGTGATGGTCACGTTAATTTTAGACGGCGTGCCGGCGCCTACCGGCGGAACCATCTTCCTGAACACCAACCTGGGCTCTCTCTCCGACGGGACCACCACCGGTCCCGATTTGGCGCTGCCCATTTCGGGAAGCGGCACAGTAACCGCTACGCTCATTGCCGCCGAGGACGAAGGGACCGCCACTCTGACCGCGGAATATCCCCCGGAAGGATTAACCGCCACCTGCCAGGTCGAGATGATCCCCTATGAATTATCCCTCACTGCCAACAGCGCCGCGTATCACTCCGTAACCGATACCAGCGTAAACAACGCTACAATTCGCGAGTTCGAGGAGGACGAAGTCCCGGAAGCCACCACGCATGGCTTGACCAAAATTCCCGTCACGCTGACCTTGACCGGCATCGACGTCGATGGCCAAAGAGTCAATCTCTATTCCAGTGCCAAGGAAGCCGTGGACAACTTCGGTGCGGGTACGATTGGTATGCCGGAATATGTATATGTCTATGGCGGCACCGCGGAATTCACCGTCCAGATCGACGATATGTATCAGGGCCCGCTCTATTCCGTCAGTAACGTTG
>CAZNQT010000212.1:0-7886 GCA_964574885.1 uncultured Pirellulales bacterium | reverse complement strand
ATATGACCGAGTCCGGTTCGGCAGCAAGTACGTACCAGCACTCGGTTTTTAATCTGGCATCGAGAAACAACTTACAGGCTTCGGCATCGGGATGGACCTGGACGCTGAGTACATCGTCGGCATCGAGAAATTTGATGAGCAGGCCAAAAGGGAATCGGCACTGTTCGGCGGTGAAGCCGAATTCTTGACCGTGTTCAGTTAATAATTGCCTTAAGGTTATGTTGTTCCAAGGACCGTCGGCGATCTGGCTGCAATCGTCGGGCAGGTCGGCCACTTCCCAGCTTTCGCCTATTTTCGAGTGGGGGGGCAGGTCCTTGCCAAAGAGCGTTTTCAGGCGGTCGGATCCCCAGATCCGCTCTTTAAAGATCGGTTTGAATTTTACGGGATAGCAGGCCAATATTTTACTCCATCGTTTTTAGCCACAGAGGTCCCAGAGGACACAGAGAATTGTACCCACAGATTTAACGGATTACACGGATTTTTTAATAGCGCATAGCGTATAGCGGGTAGGGTATAGAGGGGAACAGGAAAAAGTTTATTTAGAAGAGTGAGCGTGGTAAATTCTTTTTGGGGAAGTAATTATGTTTACCTGCCAAATTCCTATAGATTTTAATCGCAATACAGGGCCAATTATGCTATCATTAATTTTTAGACACAGATTTTCACAGTTAAAAACGGTTTTTTATTTAGCCACAGAGGGCACCGAGGTCACAGAGAAGGATAAGAGTTCGCGGTTCGCGGTAAAAAAAAGTAGATAGTTGTGGGCTGTGAGTTGTGAGAAAGGGAAATTGGATGGCTGCCCCTGCCTACGCAGGGGTGACAATTCTACGCAGGTATTACATAAAGTTGGCAACGTTTAATAATAGGAGGAACGAGGGATGAATTGGGGAAGAATGGTTCGGGGAATAGGGTCTAGGGGCTCGGGTTCAGGGTTTGGGGTTCAGGGCAAGAAAATTCAAAATGCAAAACAAAGGATAGAAAAGATGGAGTCGGGAAATCGAATACGGCGGGCATGGGTGGTAATTCTCTGTTTGCTCATTACGGGATGGATGTACAGCCAACAGGCGTGGGGGCAATACGATGACGGCGACGGCTCGGCCGAATTCCCCTTCCAGATCGCCGAACCAAATCAACTGATCTACATGAGCGAGCATCCGGAAGACTGGGATAAATGTTTCATCCTCACCGCCGATATTAATATGAACCTCGCCGACCCCAATGCCTTCACCACTGCCCTGATTGCACCGGATATAGACAATGGTACAAGTGGTTTTCAGGGGACGGAATTTACAGGTACTTTTAATGGAAATAGCCATATTGTCCACAATTTGACTATTGATACAAATGATGCAGGAAATGACTATTTGGGTATGTTTGGACAAACAGGACCAACGTCTCAAATGTTGAATCTCGGCCTGGAAAACGTAAATATTACCTGCGGTGATAATTCTAGTAACCTCGGCGGTATCTGCGGATATAACTCCGGCGACATCAGCAATTGCTATGTTACAGGTTCTTTTACCGGCAGCGTTCGTTCTGGTGTTTTCGGTGGCCTCTGCGGAACGAATTCCGGCGACATTACCAATTGCCATACCGCCGGTTCTATTACCGGTGGTAGAACTTCCGGCCCTCTCGGCGGCCTCTGCGGAAAAAATGAAGAAGGTACTATCACCAATTGCTATACCACAGTATCGGTTTCTAGCGGGAGAAGTTCGGATAATCTCGGCGGCCTCTGCGGGGTTATCGAGGGAGGATGTATAAGTAATTGCTATGCCACTGGTTCGATTTCCTGCGAACATGATGCAAACCAAATCGGCGGCCTCTGCGGAATTAATATGACAGGTGGAATCATCACCAATTGCTATTCAAGCGGTTCGGTAATCGGAGGAGATGTTTCAGAGAAAATTGGTGGCCTCTGCGGAATAAATTCCAATGGCATTATCAACGAATGCTATTCTGCAGGTTATATAACCGGTGGGTATTCGTCTCAATATCTCGGCGGTCTCTGCGGATATAATTCCGACGACATCACCAATTGCTATGCCACAAGTTCAGTTGCAAGCGAAAACAATGCTCGTTATCTCGGTGGTCTATGCGGAAAGAACATAGGAGAAATCACATATTGCTACGCCAAAGGCTCGGTAACCGGTGAGAATTCTTCTGCCTATCTCGGTGGACTCTGCGGAGAGAACCAACGAATAATTTATCATGGTATCATTAATAATTGCTATGCCACTGGTTCGGTTACTGGTGGGGATGATTCATACCGTCTCGGCGGTCTCTGCGGATATAAATCAAGTGGCAGTATAAGAAATTGCTATTTTCTAGATACGGCCGGGCCAGATAATGGACTGGGAACACCTCTGGATGATCCGAACATGAGGATACAAAGCAATTTTGTCGGCTGGGACTTTGATCCTAATGATGGCGACCCGGCGGATTGGTATATGTCGCTGATGAACTATCCGAGATTGTTCTGGCAGCTAAAAGTTGCTTATTTCGGTCAGACTAAGATATCTCTAGCACAAGGGGACTCTGATTCTATACAAATCGTTGTGTATTGTCAGGTTGATGAAACCTTATCCTGGACTATCACTGGTTATGAATCCTGCCCATGGATAACGAGTCTCGATCCCAACAGTGGCGTTACTACCAATCCAACTGACCTGACGACTGTTACTATTGATATAGATACAACAACTCTGACTTATGGCTATCACGTCTGCGAACTTATACTAACTTCCGATGATGGAGACAACGTTATAATTTTCATCTGTTTGCATGTAACATTGCGAGGCTACGGGACGCAGGTATATCCATTTTTGATCGAAAATTTCGAAGGCATTCAGGAATTTGCTAATCCATCAAACTCCGCATTATACTGGTCCAGCGGGATTTTCACACATCTGGAATGCGATCTTGACCTGAATCCGAATTTGACAGGTAGGCAAATTTATACTAACGCTGTTATTGCACCGGATACGAACATTTCGAACTTCGAATATGATGGTATGCCTTATAACGGTGTCTTTGAAGGCAACGGCAATACAATTTCCAATTTAACTATTGCGGGTAATGATTACCTCGGTCTGTTTGGTTATATGAAAAACGGTGATATCCAAAATCTTTATCTGGAAAAAACATATATTACCGGCGATTCTTATCTCGGCATCTTATGTGGATGTAACTCCAATGGCAACATTAGTAATTGTTATGTGACCGGCTCAGTATCCGGCGGAAATAATTCTGACTATCTAGGCGGCCTCTGCGGGTATAATTCCGGCGACATCAGTAACTGCTATACTTTCGTCTCAGTAAACGGAGGGTATAATACTAACCGCTTAGGAGGTATGTGTGGATATAATAACTATAGTATTATCAACCAGTGCTATTCTGCAGGCTATGTAACCGGCGGAAATTCATCTAAATATCTCGGCGGTCTGTGTGGATATAACACATTTAGCGGTATTATCAACGAATGCTATTCTACAGGCTATGTGACCGGTGGGTATTCATCTAAATATCTCGGCGGTCTGTGTGGATATAACCGTTATAATATAATCAATTGCTTTGCGACCGGTCTAGTAAGTGGTGGAATTGATTCTGAATATCTCGGCGGCCTATGTGGATCGAACCTTTCAGGTGGCAGCATCAGCATTTGTTACTCTACTGGTTCGGTAACTGGTGATAACAATCTTGGCGGTTTGTGCGGATATAGCGATGGCAGCATAAGTACTTGTTATTATCTGGATACCACCGGGCCGGATAACGGGTATGGGGAGCCATTGGATGATCCGAATATGAGGGTGCAGGGAAGTTTTGTGGATTGGGATTTTGTGGGGGATGATAATGGAAGTGAAGATCACTGGCAGATGTGTATCGACGGCTATGATTATCCGCGGTTACGGTGGGAGTTTGTTAATCCGGCAGACTTTCTCTATCCCGGTCGAGTTGATATCTATGACTTATTTATCTTCACCCAAGATTGGTTGAGTACGGATTCCCGCTGTTGCGATATTGCTCCGGTCGGTAGACTTGATGATATTGTCAACCTTCTAGATTACATTGAATTTAGTCGTCATTGGCTGGAAGAATAGAAACAATTTATGGTTTACAGTTTACGGCAAGAGAAGAAGTAATGTTAGACACAGATTTTCACGGATAAACACGGATTTAATTTTTAGCCACAGAGGGCACCGAGGACACAGAGAATTGTAACCACAGATTTCCCAGATTACACGGTTTTTTTATAAGGATATATACAATGATACGCTATATCGTTGGAATTATTTTTATCGGACTATCAATGCAGGGGATCGAAGGGGCGGAAAAACCGGTTCGCGAGGCAATCGTTCTAACCTTGCCACAGCTTTCGTGGTCACTGGAAATCGCCGATCCGAATTTAGTACTATCCCGGAAAGAGACGACCGAGAACGGGAAGCAGTGCAGCTTCTACGCCACCGACACCGCGTCCGGCATTATTATAAGCGGGTATCTGGAAGAGCGAGCCCAATCGGGTACGCCCCAAGAATGCATGATGTTCTATCGAACGAATATGAGCCGCAGCCCGCTCAAGCAGGAAAACGTGTCGGAATACGATTTAGGAGAATCGGCGATTCTCGAATATATGGTGAACGAATTCAGGGGCCGAACAGTTCGTCAAAAAAATATGCATGCCTATCTGACGAAGGACCATTACTGGATGGATATTCATCTGTCCAAAGAATCGTACCAAGACCAGGAGAAAAGCCGTTTTATGTTTCTCGTACGAAAGCTACGAATTGTCCCAAAGAAGTCGGATCAATTTGTCAGAGTGAGTTATGGGATATCCAAAGAGGGATTGTTTCGACTGACCATGCCCAATAGTTGGTATGATGAGATAAAACCGGGATCTGCCAACCGTCCGCTCATCGATATTATCCTAACTCCTGGAGCGGAAGGATCAGGGCAAATACTGGTCTCGGTGGTATGGAGCCGCCGTAATGAGGTTCAATTCAAACATCCTCGAGACGTACGACGATACGTCGAGGCCATGGGTCGGAAAGTGCTTTCGCAGGCCGTCGAGAAGGCTTTAACCGTTCGAGTACTTCAGCGCGGTTCGTCCCGTGGTTATTATTTCAACTTGACCGACAGGGCGCCCAAACCCGGCGAATATAAATATTTGACCCAGGGATGCTACCACGAGGGTAAGTATCTGGTCCTTTTCACTATGTTGTCCAATACCCACAACGATCCCAAGGTTCGGGCTGCTCTGGATATGCTGTCGGGATCTGAGTTGGTAATAAACAGAATGAAATAATCGGGGACGTACGTCGGTACACGTCGTATATATAGGTTTCAATCGCGTAAGAGTGCGATTTTCGAGCGCCAGGTCCAAGGTCCCATAATATATATTATGTTTCATTGGGGGTCGGTATCAGACTACCGGTATAATAGGAGAAAAGAATTCGGATCGGAATTGCAATATGTATATTCGGATGAAGTCAGGTCAGCGGAATATCGTGCCTGATTTTTTCTGCAAGATCGTCAGGCCGATCCTCCGGCATTACATCGATCCAGTGAACCTCCTGAAAGCTGCGGAACCAGGTACGTTGCGCCTTGGCCAGGCGGCGGGTATTGATTTTGATCTTTTCTATGGCCTCCTCCAGTTCCAGTTTGTCCTGAAGATACTCGATGATTTCGGCGTACCCGACCGCCTGGGCCGCCTGTTCGCTCAAGCCGTTCGGTTCGGCCAACAGCGACTTCACCTCCTCGACCAGGCCCAGCTCGATCATGGTCTTGACCCGTTTATTGATCCGCCGACCGGCGTCGTCCCTATCCCGGCGAAGGCCGATCAGTCGCCAATTATGTCGATAATTTCCAGTGCGAAAATGCGTATGAAAAGAAGAAATGGGTTTGCCGGTCAATTCATATACTTCCAGGGCCCGAATAATCCGTTTTAAGTCATTCGGATGTATCCGCTGTGCCGCGTCGGGATCCACCTGAGCTAACTGGGCGTGCAGTTTATCTAAACCGATCTGGACCGCCTGATCCTTGAGTCGTTGGCGGATTTTCGGATCGGCAGAGGGGCCGTTAAAAATCCCCTCGATCAGGGCCCGGAGGTACATGGCGGTCCCCCCTACCGCAATGATCGGTTTACGTTGGTTATGTAATTCTCCAATCACCCGGTCGGCCAGTTCCACATATCGTCCGACGCTGAACGACTCAGAGGGCTCGACGACGTCAATCAGATGATGTTTGACGGCCCGTCGATATTCGAGGTCGGGTTTGGCGGTGCCGATATCCATACGACGATAGACCTTCATCGAGTCGATACTGAGGATCTGCCCCCCCACCTGCCGGGCCAACTCATAGGCAATCCGGCCTTTGCCACTGGCGGTACAACCCAAAATTAATATCATCTCCGCTGCCATGTTTCTCTATCTCTTGTCGGTATAAAAACCGGATTCGGATATTCGTTTTCCGATCAACGGCATGAGCATAGCATGGAATACGGAACCGATCTACCCCCAAGCTCGCGGACTCGCTTGGCGGCGCCACCCGAATCGGTCAGCGTCAGGTGGTTTTCGGAACGCCCTCGGCAATTTTTCCGCGCTAATAATGCAATAGGAACGTTTGAATTGCGTTAATCTTATTAGAATTGCATTAGCGTACGTATGATCCTACCCAAGCCCCCGGGGCCTAACGGGGCACAAGGAAAGATGTATAGGGAAGAAAAAATCGTCTTTTTGGGACTGCTGGCATTTGTGGTCTTAATGGGAGTGGTTCTTATACGTAATCACGCCGAACTGGCGGGATTTGCCGACGAGTCGGCCGAACCTTTCCTCCCGGACCGGGTGGTTGAAGTACGCATTATGATGCCGGACGACGATTGGCAGGAAATGAAACGCAATTCGATAACGGAACAATATGTCCGGGCCGATTTCTGGTTTGACGGCGAAAAGTATCCCAATGTGGCGGTTCGCCCAAAAGGGAATTCTTCCTTACATTCGATCGCGGCGTCGGGGTCGGAACGATTGAGCTTTAAGGTGGATTTTAACTTTTTCAACTCGGCCCAGACGTTTCGCGGCGTAAAAAAGTTGAATTTCAACAACGGATTTTCCGATCCGACAATGATTCGAGAGACGTTGGGGTATGAAATTTTCAAACATATTGGTCTGGCGACGCCGCGGACGGCATTCGTGGATCTCTGGATAAATAATGTTCATCTGGGGCTCTACACGCAGGTGGAACAAGTCGATAAAACCTTTTTACGGCGTCACTTTGCCGATGCGAACGGGAATTTATACAAACCGCAAATGGGCGCCGCCGCCCTGAAATGGACGCGAGATGATGTGCAGGAATATCTCGTCGATGATGCCGATTCCTCCTCGCCGCGAAACAGTGATCAACTGGCCATCAATATGGGTGGAGCCCGATTGAGTGATTTGTTGAACCTTTTAGAACGAGAATCTTCGGGAAATACCTCCGTTCAGAATAATAGCGGAAATAATTTCGGTGGTCCAGGCGGTCGCGGCGGATTTCCCGGCGGTCCAGGAGGTCCCGGTGGACAAGGTGGATTTCCCGGTGGACCAGGCGGTCCAGGTGCGTTTCCGGATCGTTTTGGGGGACCGGGCGAGCGGTTCTCGAATCGAACTGGTGATCCGAATCGTCCGGCTTTCGGTATGCGAAGGCCGTTCCCGGACGGTCCGGGCGGTAATTTTCCCCCCCTGCCGAATGGTCCCGGCGGTATGTTTCCCGGAGGGCCGGGCGGGAATTTCCCCGGTATGCGGGGCGACCGCGGCGATATGCCTAGAGGCGGTCCTGGGGGTCCGTTTGGCGGAGAACCCGGCAGAGGCTTTCCACCGGGTCGGGGCGGTCGAAGAGGATTCAATTACATCGAGGCG
>CAZNQT010000211.1:0-7890 GCA_964574885.1 uncultured Pirellulales bacterium | reverse complement strand
TTTGTCCGGCGCGGTCGATGGCTTTGTCATTAAAGACACGCATAAAGGTAGTGTATATATAAATCGTTTACGACGAAAGAAAAATTGTTCTTTTCCTCGTAAGGGATCGGTTAATGAACTACTTAGAGTCCCACTTTACACGCGCCGTAACAGGGAAATGATCCGAGGGATATCTTCCGTCAGCGTTCGTCCGCAGGATTTCGGCCGAAAGGACCATGGTTTCCGGCTCGACAAAGATATAGTCGATTTTATCGCCGTCGCTTAAGCCCTTAAATCCGTTAAATGTACCCACCAATTCAATATGTGGGTGAAGAAGGCGAAACGTATCGACCATTACAGATGGCGTCTGCCCGAGTCCGGCTAAGGATGTTTTGCCTTTGAGATAGAGTATTGCGGCATTCTTTTCGCCCGCGTTATAATCGCCGGTCAATAGGAATGGATCGTTCGGATGAGTTCGGCTGCTAATTTTGTTTGCGACCAGAACGGCACTTTTTTCACGTGAAGGTTGTGATACATGATCCAGGTGCAGATTATACATGTAGAACGTCCGTCCCGTGCTCTTTTGTTCCAGTCGGGCCCAGGTGCAGATTCGCGTGCAGGCGTTGCCCCAGGTGATGGAACCGGGAACGTTCGGCGTATCCGAGAGCCAGAATGTACCCCACTCTAAAACCTGTAAACGATGTCGGTTATAAAGGATGTTGCTAAATTCCCCTTTTGCCTTTCCGTCGTCGCGACCAACTCCCACGGAATGATACTTGGGTGCAGATTCGAGTATCTGGTCAATCTGAAACTTCAAGGCTTCCTGCAGGCCGATGACATCCGCATTCGAGTTGGTAATGACATTAAAAACAAGTTGTCTTCGCTTATTCCAGTTATTAGGGCCGTCGTTTGCCGATCCGTAGCGAATGTTAAACGTCATCACCTTGACTTCTAAATCGGCTTGTCCTGCTTTCATCCTGGTTTGACTGCAGGAGGTCAGCATGAGGCACATTGTCAAGCCGGCAAAAACAACACCACTCCACCGTCGTCTAGTATATACCTGGGTTTGACATATCATGGTCATAATCCTTTCTTTCCACTCGATACCCTCGGTCTGGCTGAATATACTCCCTACTTCGGCAGGATTCAAGTCCCATTGTTCGGCAAAAAATACACACCGGGAAAATGTCAGCGGCCGTTTCCGGCGGGAAAAAGTGAATGGTTATGAATTTGGAAAGATGTAGAGTTGACACATACTTTGCCATTCCATACGATAGATACATTGAGTGGGAAATCGAGGACGAGATTAGCTCAGTGGGCTAGAGCGTCTGCTCGACATGCACCCATTCGATTCCAGATCCATATATGTATTATATATACCTTAAAGCGGCGTTTTTTGACCGGTAATAATAATTACCAATATTATAAGGCACTGCACTAGGTATTGAATTCAATCTTGTGTCCATGCCCTTCTCAGGTAATATTTCATTATGTACGGTGTTTACGAGAATGAACTTGTCCGGTGAACAAGCGAGACCCCAGTAGGAAATTGCTTGAGAATGAGTCCATCGATCCGTCTTTTCTCGTTTGATGACAATTCCTGTAAGGGCTTGACGGCAATGCCTGAACCAATGCCGAGCGTTTTCATGCCGTACATAATACCCGCTATCCAATTCTTGTCTCCCAACAGCAGAACTTCTCGAATAAAATTTATTCTTTGCTGTATTTGATGTAGTAGCCGCGTTTCGCCGTTGGCATCCGCCTGAACGGCGGCAACATAAGTGGCGGGTTCATAGTTTCCACATACCGGCACGATTCCTGCGGCGCCCAGGGTAAGACCCCATTCGATATCCGGTTCATTTCCCTGCATTACATTCAGATCAAGCTCAGATACGAATTCCAGTAAAGCACGGAAGTATTCCCTATCGCCGCTGCTTTCCTTGATGGCTTTCATCCAACCATCTGAGGCCATCTTCTCCATTGCTTCAAGCGGTATGTTCGAATTTGTGCAACTTGGAATATTATAAACAACCATCTCAATATCGGCGGCTTCACGACAGGCGCCAAAATGATACAACATCTCGTCAACAGTTGATATGGTTATGTAAAATGTCGGGGTAACCGCCGCATAACGGTAGCCTATACTTGCAAGAAATTTTATCTGGTCAACGGCTCGTTTTGTGGAGGTGGCGATAACGCCGCCCAGCAGCGTTTTTTCGTCGGCAATTTCATCACGAGCGATTTCCATGGCTCGATGCCACTGGGCGTCGGTCAACAGCGGTCCCATCCCCGCCGAGCCGCCGGCGAAAATGCCATCCACGCCCGCATCCAGACAGCGACGCATTGCCGCGCGAAATGCTTTCTCATCTACACGTTCATTTTCATCGACGGGCGTTATTACCGGAATAATTACACCGCTGATAGCTTTTTGATTTCCAGTGGTTGAAGTTTTACCCATGTTGTCTCCTTCTCTTATGAAATTTGGGGGAATATTTTGAAATCTTGAATTTCGTGAAACATTATTTTATCCGTATCTATCCCTTCCCGGGTCCTTTATGGTCCACCGGGTGTAGGCGGGACCGCTTCCCAGTTAGTCACATCGTTACCATAATCCGTACCGACGCGGCGCGTTAGTGATTGGCCATTGCCGTCCGGCTCGGTGGGCCAGGGTTCTGTATCATCATAATTTACATAATCAACGCGAATGTACATCCGCTGGTCTGCTTCCATATCGCCCGGTTTGGCGATTTCGACTTTTTCCCCTCCATTGCTCAGTTGACCGTCATACGGACCCAATATCTGTACTCCCGGAATCATTCCGTATCGTGCTATAAAGGCATCAGGATGTTTCGCCACCAGCAGAGTACCGCCCGCCGGGATCGTCGTGTTCAACGGGAAGGGATAAACGATGCCATCGGTGAATTTCCAGGGTATATCCATATCCAACCCATCATCGTATTCCTGCAGGACAAGTTGCGAACTACTGATATTCTTCAACTCAATATATTCGTATTCTTCATCCTCGAAAGAACCGCCTGCCGGTGGATGATACATAAGTTCGTTGATCACAACCGGTCCGACTTTGGGATAGGCGTTGGCACTACCGGGAGTATTCGCACTCATAGCAACGAAGTCGTACGTTCCGTTGCTTTTGCGATAGAGGCCAAAAGCTACATCCGCCTCCGAAGCCTCAAATTTTTGTTCCTCATAATATCCGGTCAATACTCCGTTTTGGCCGGATTGCAAATATACGGTTTCCCCGCTTTCGCTCAGGGCAAAAGGCGTATGGCAGCCTTCATCCGTCTCGTTGCCGAAATGCAGGTTCTCGTAGAAAACGATATACTCATTCGGATCGATCGTGGTCCCCATGGCGATCTCGTATTTCATGCGGTTGGGATCGTCATTGTTGTTGTCGCTTAGAAACCACCCGCCGATGTGAATAACCTGATCGGTGGTATTATAGAGCTCGATCCAGTCATATACTTCGAGATCCGAATGAGCTAAAATTTCGTTAATCCGGACCGATCCGATTTCCGGAATCTGACCGCTGTCGTCCTCGCCGGGCGATCCCCCCAAAGCGGCGCTGGGCCGCCAGCCGCTTTTCCGGTTCCAGACGTTCGGATCGGAGTCGGTCGGATCTTTCAGGGTCAAAGAAAAACCACCGCCATCGGTAATGTCATACCATTTATCTTCGTAGGTAAAATCATGTATGACGGATCCCATGGCATCCTGCAAGAGAATCGTTTCCCCGCCGTTATTCAGGCTCCCCTCGTACTCACCTGCTATGGTGCAATCCGTGCCGTATCTTGCCTCAAAAGCAGTTCGGTTCTCGACGACCAGAAGGTATTGATTCGAGTCCAGTTGGATATTCGGGAACGTAAAATCAATTCCCTCGCTGAAACGGACCAGATTCAGGTTAATCGGAACGACGCCGATATTTTTTAACTCGATAAACTCCGTATTGGGATCCCTGGGATGATACATGAGTTCCGTGATGCGTAAATTCCGGGGCACGGACTCAACAACGTATATCGCCTCATTCAAGGCGCTCCAATTGCCGTTATCCAGGGTTCGGGCTTTAACGTGTGAACTGTCGGTCAGCGTAATGGGGCCGGTATATGCTTGTGCGCTGGGAGCGACAGTTCCTCCGGGCAGGCGCGGATCGACGCCCTCGAGAGTGTACCATACGGGTGCAGTAGTGAGATTGGGATCGACATACCAACCAATCAGTTTTGGCAGTATCAACATATCGGAACTGGTATCGGTAATATTGATGCCATGGAACGCCAATACATTCGTACCGGTTACTAATAGATGCCGATACCCGGTGATATCGAACACCTCAAACGAGTCGTCCGCCTCGTGACTGCTCGCCGTAGCATACCCGGGTACATCATTGGTTATATTATTTGATCGATAGATTTCCGTGCCGTTCAGATACGCGATAAAAGCGTCGTCGTACTTCATGTGAAGCTCTAACGTATCGAAGTTCAACAAGCCGTCGTATTCAAATTCGACCCGGCAATATAACGAAGTGCTTACCTCGTACATCTCGGCTTCGATATCGGTATCAATCCATGCATCGTAACCGCTTCCTGTATCGTACCCCGCGCCCGTACCGGTGCTGCCGTCCGTCCAGTTCGTATCCGGAATAAAACCGATTTGTGTCCACTGAAGTCCCAGGGTATTGTCCACCGGTACATGCGCTCGTACCGAGGCGCCTTCCACGACCAATTCTGCCGCGACGTTAGTTCCCGATGGGCTATGAGACATCTCCAGTTGGTCCCCACTCGTAATATATCCACCGTGTTGATACGAGCCGTTGATGAGAAAAACGGGGGCAACAACACTTGGATAGAGATTTTTACCGCGCAACTGATCCAGTAGAATATCCGCACGATTCGGAAAGAAATTGTTGATTACGCCCTCCACATTCGGTAACCAGTCATCCTGCAGGGTGTACGGCGGATCGACCTGGGCATCTCCCCAGCGCGCCGATTCCGCGATGATGGCATAACGTATCTGATTTATGAGCGCCTCGTACCGCTCCTGACATGCAGCCGCGGTCAGTGTGCCGTCGTTACATAGAAATTTTTGGGTCCGATCCCCGAAAAGTACTCGAAACTCTTTATTGTCTCGCAGCTTGTCGTAAAAGAAGCCGGGCGAGTTGGCATTGTTCACCCCGGTGCAATCCTTGGTTACGTTCTTTAAGGATTGCTCGGCGTCCCAGATAAAGCATTTGAATCCGGTTCCGGCGGCGGTGTTGCGGGCCATATACCAATTGTTTCCCGGCCAGTCTGTGGTCCCGATATAAAAATTCAACAGCATGTATTCGGCAAGGCTCTGCACATCAATATACTGCTGAATTGCTTCGTAAGCCTCGGCGGAAGCAAGACCGCTGCCGGCCAGGGCGATAGCGGTATTCCAGGCGTCCGTATTGCCGTCAACCACCTGGACTTTATGTTTGATTACGTCGTAATCTTCCTCTGTACCGCCCAGGTATTCGACCTGAAAAGCGGCGTCAGGACGTTCGGAGGGATTGTAAAGCCCCCAATATAAACCGTTCAAGTAGAGATGCACGAAAGTCCCATGCGCCGCTGGATTTCCCATCGCCAAGTGCGTATCGCGGGCAAATTGATCGGCAATAAGCGTTGCCGTATCGCTTTGCGTCTGACTCCAGATGGTAAAGGAATCGTTAAATCCTCCTCGTAAAACCAGAGTATTGATAGTATCCGTCGCCTCATCGCCCCAAACCGGATAGCGGAGCTTGCCGGGGCCGTATTCCTTTTTGAAAAGGAGTCGAAACGAATGTTTTGGGTTCATGGGCCGGCGCGAGGCGGAGCCTTGCATCCGTAAGGCGGCATTCAACTGAAATCCCTCCCGGCCGTCGGGATAAATCCATTCCACGGAGGCGGGACGTTCCCAGTCTAAGACCGTATCGCCATAAATATTGCCCGCTGGCTCGACGGCGTGGATGTATATGCCGGTGTCCGGATCAAACAGATTCTCGATATCCGTAACCAGGGAAATCGTGGGTAGAGATTTCAATGCAGAGATCAACTGAGGACCATATTCCGGATGATTGACGATGTCCGGATCCATGGCAAAATCAGACGAAAAGACATCCGTTTCCTGGCTGCTCTCATGAATTCTGGTTTCCCACTGGAGAGGGTACCCGTTGGGATCGGGCGGCTGTAAGAGAACGTCGGGAAGATAAATATAAGTGCTTGTAATTACATCACTCGCGATATAATCGGTTTTGAAGGTCGCTGCTCGAAGAACCGTTGTAGAACAAATGGAGATCGGTTGCGTATAAATCTTACCATTGGTGTCCGACGGCGTACTGCTGTTGGTAGTATATTTAATCAGCGAATCCGGAGTATTCGTACTTAGCGCCACGGAAATCGGTCCTTCCAGAAATCCACGATCCGGACTGAATTGTGGTGGCTCCATCAATCCCAAAAATCCGGGATGGTTCACTGCTCCCGGCGTAGGTATGAGAAAATATCTTTCCTGATTTTCGTAAAGACCGAAGGAAATATCTTCTCGCTGTTCGGGGTAGTCCGGAGCAAATTCATGAAGAACCGTGTAGCCGTCCGGTTGGACTAACGCCAGATATTCACCCTCCTTATCCAGCTCAAAATTAGTATGCAATTCTGATCCGACGACGGATCGGTCTTTGCCTGACGCAAACACGATCAAAAATTCCCCCGGCAAAAGCTCCCGATCCGGAAAAGACCATTTCGTTGGATTACCCGCATCATCCGTTAAATAATATCCCTCCAGATTCACGCTCCTTCCCGACTGATTATAGATTTCTATCCAGTCGGAATAGTCGCCGTCTTCATCTACCAGATTGCTGGAATTGGAGGCCAAAATTTCGCTAATAATGAGCACCGGTGATTCCGCCAACCAGCGGTTGGATAACCATTGATAATCCCGTAAATTGATCCCTGTCACGCCGTCCAGATCCGCCAGGCAGCCGAGAAAATTACCCTCTGAAACCAACCAGTAATCCGCCATATACGCCAGATCGGCTGCGTCAACTTTGCAATCTCCGTTTATATCTCCCAGCGGACATCCCGTTCCTCCCTGGTTGATTACCGTTACCGCGATCGGCGCTATATCTCGGTTATGAAAATTGACGTCGCTGCTTGCGATGGCGAAAGAAATCTGAGCCACTTCGAGCGGTTCCAATTCCATATCCTGTACAGCAGCAACTGTAACGGTCTGGGGGATATCCCAGTTTGTCGTAGTAAAATATAAAACCAACGGCTCCCCCGGACCGGCGGAACCGGACAGTTCGATATCCTCGCCATTAGTATCCGGCGTTAAAGTGATCTCCACCGAAGCAAGAGGTTCACTGGCAAGCACTACGTCGAACGTATCGCTAATACCGCTTTCCGACACTACCGTGGAATCATGGGTTTCGGTAATCTGTACATCCGCCGAAAACCCTTGTTCGTACAGTTGGTTTACCTGACTCGGAGACAACACTTCGTCATAAATGCGTACATCGCTCAAAGAGCCTGTATAAAACCACTGGGCGCCGCCGCTATCCACGTTACAACCAATCGCCATTCGGTTCAGGCCCAGCACTCCGCTAAAGAACGGCTCCGTCCCGCTTGCCACGGGAACGCCGTCCAGATACAGCGTCGCGTTATTCGACGAGTCCACGGTAACGGCGCCGTGGTGCCAGTTATCGTCATTTACTCCTGCGGCGGACTGGATGTTTCCATCTTCACCCAGGGGATTGGAACTGCCGTCGCGAACGTCGAAAATCAAACAGTTGTATTCCACGAAAAAACGAATCTCGCTGGATCCATCGGAACTGTCCGAGGCGGCTAAAATCGCATGCGCACTAGTGCCGGCGGTCTTAAACCAGGCGGCGATCGTTCCCTGGGTTAGAGA